>JAZDGZ010000493.1:0-3165 GCA_043806375.1 Pseudomonadota bacterium
AGGAGGAAAAGAAGCATGAATCTGGAATTGAAGACCGTAACCATTGAGAAAGATGAGGAGATGAATTTCATTCTGGGGCAGTCGCACTTCATCAAGACCGTCGAAGACCTGTACGAGGCCATGGTAAACGCCGTGCCCGGCGCAAAATTCGGGATTGCCTTCTGCGAAGCCTCCCACCGCCGGCTCGTCAGGTGGGCAGGGACGGATGGTCAACTCACGCAGCTTGCAAAAAAGAATGCCCTGGCGATCGGGGCCGGCCACACATTTATCATCATGATGAAGGACTGCTTCCCCATCAACGTCCTCAATGCCGTCAAGGCAGTGCCGGAGGTCTGTTCTATCTTTTGCGCCACGGCCAACCCGACCGTGGTGGTTGTGGCCGAGTATGAAGAGGGACGAGGCATCATGGGGGTCTTGGACGGAGAAAAACCCTCGGGTCTTGAGACCGCCAAGGACATAGAGGAAAGGAAGGCCCTTCTGAGGCAATTCGGCTACAAGATGTGAAGATCCAGGGGACCCAAGTAGCGCCACAGGCCATCCCTCCCGCCGGATCGTCACCGGCACCGGTTCCCATGGGTCGGAAGCTCAAGTTGGCGGTTTTTTCCCTGTTTTACAAAACCCGCCAAATGGTATATGAAAGCCGAAGAGCCGGAATAAAACATGAAGAAGGTCCGAACCCAGAGGGGCTCTCGCAAGAGAGGGGGCATTCCGCCCCCTAAAGGGATGGCCTTCGGCCCTGAGAAAGAGGAGCCATGGCGAATTACAGAGTCCATTTTCTGCCCGATGAAAAATCGATCGAGGTGCAAGCGGGATCCACGGTCGCCGAGGCGGCACAGCGGGCGGAACTCTTCATCAATAACCTCTGCGGCGGAGAGGGCGTCTGCGGCGAGTGCCGGGTGAGGGTCGTCAGCGGCCAGGTCAAGGCCGGTGAGACATCCTCGGCCTTCTTTTCCCAGGAGGAGATTGATCAAGGCTTTGCCCTGGCCTGCCAGACCAGGGTAGAGGGTGACCTTGAGATCGAAATCCCGCCCGATTCCCGGTTGGAGCAGGAACAGATCATGACCGGCGAAGGAGAGGAGGCGCCCGTTGAGCAAGGGGGCGCCTCTCCCGAGAAGATCGCCAAGGCCCCCTTTTATCCCCTCAAGCCCTTGGTCAGGAAGGCATATCTTGAATTGCCGCCCCCTACCCATGAAGACAACATCACGGATATCGAACGGGTCATCAGGGAATTAAGACGAAGGCTTGGATGGCACTCCTTCGATATTTCCCTCCATTGTCTCCAGAACCTCTCAGAACGGCTTCGCAATCATGATTGGAACGTAACCGTTACCGTGGTGAAGGACAGAGATCGTTATCGAATCCAAAAGATTGAACCCCTGGATACGACAGGCCGCAATTACGGGCTGGCCGTGGACGTGGGCACCACGACCGTGGTGGCCCAACTGATCGATTTGCGGACAGGAAAGTCGCTCGCCGTGGACGGGACCCACAACATGCAGGCCCAATACGGGGAAGATGTGATATCCAGAATGATCTTTGCCTGCGGGAAGGGGGGCCTGCACCCGCTCCACCAGGCGGTGGTGAAAAACATCAATGCCCTGATCGACTCCCTGACCGAGAAGACCCGGATCGCGCGTAACGAGATCAACGCCATCGTGGCTGCAGGCAATACCACCATGAGCCATTTTCTTCTCGGCCTGACACCCTGCACCATCAGGCTGGAGCCCTACGTCCCCACCGCCGACATCTACCCCCAGATCCTCGCAAGCGAGATCGGCATCCCCATCCACCCCCGGGGAATAGTGGAAACCCTCCCGAGCGTCGCCGCCTACGTGGGGGGCGACATCGTGGCCGGCATCGTGGCCTGCGGCATTGCCGATCACCCGGAGGTTCGGGGGTTGATCGATATCGGAACCAACGGCGAGATTGCCATAGGGAACAATGAATGGCTCGTCTGCTGTTCCGCCTCTGCGGGCCCCTCCTTTGAGGGGGGAGGGACGAGGTGCGGGATGCGCGCCACGAGAGGAGCCATCGAGAAGGTGGATATCCTCCAGGGGGAATTAACCTATCAGACCATCGGCCGCGCCAAGCCCCGCGGCATATGCGGCTCCGGCCTCGTAGACTGCATCTATGAGCTGCTCAATCATGGGATCATCGGGGCGGACGGCAAGTTTGATCGGAGCCGAAAGGACCCGCGACTGGCCTTCGAGGACGGCGTTCCCCAGTACGTCATTGCCGCGGCCGAGGAAACGGAGACGGGAAAGCCCGTCGTCTTTACCGAGTCGGATATCGCCAACCTGATCAAGTCCAAGGGATCCGTCTTTGCGGCGATCAAGTCCCTGGTCGACTATATCGGGCTCTCCTTTGACCAGATCGAGAACTTCTTTGTGGCCGGCGGTTTCGGCAACTACCTGAACATTGAAAAGGCGATAGCCATCGGGCTGCTGCCGGACCTTCCGCGGGAAAAGATCAGATTCGTGGGCAACAGCTCCCTCGCGGGCGCCCGGCTGGCCCTTGTCTCTGAAGAGGCCTTTGAAAAAGGTCTCAACGTCTCCAGATCCATGACAAACATTGAGCTTACCAATTATCAACCTTACATGGACGAGTACATTGCAGCCCTTTTCCTGCCTCACACGGACAAGAGGCTCTTCCCCTCGGTAACGGCCCGGTGAGCTCATTTCATGATAGGATGGCCTATGGAACGCTCTGAGATTCAACGAGCCTTAGAAGGCAGTGAGTTTTTCAAGGGGCTGGAGAAACCCGACATCGAGAAGATAGCCGGCCTCTGCGAGGTGAAGACCTTTGAGCCGGGGCAAACCATTTTTCGACAGGGCGATTTCGGGGACCGCATTTATATCATTGTGGAAGGCCTGGTCTTCCTGGAAAGGGCGCGGGACCTGGGGAATCGCAAGGGCAGCGTCGTGATCGGGATGCTCGGAAAGGGGCGGGTCTTGGGCTGCTGGTCCACCCTGTTGGACGAGCCCCACAATCTGATGTCTTCCGCCCCCTGTCAAAAAGAGACAAAGGTCATCGCCCTGGAAGGGGCAAGGTTGAGGGCCCTGATGGTCAGCAACCGCCTCCTCGGGTTTAATGTCTTGGAGAGACTCTGTTTCCTGCTTCGAGACAGGATTCAGGGGGCTTACGGCGCCATGGAAAGGCTCTAGC
>JAZDGZ010000494.1:0-2925 GCA_043806375.1 Pseudomonadota bacterium
ATCTCCTTGCCCGGGTTATACATGGGCACCCGGATCATGGCCGATCGGTTTCTTCTGGCCCAGGAGACGTACACCGGGGCCTCGTAACCGGGCACCAATCTCTTGTAGGAGGTGACCCACTGAGTCGTCACCGCCGTGGGCTCAGGTGCGTGACGCATCAGGCCGGCAATATAGTGTTTGGCGATGCCGGAAAGGTTATACTCCTCGTTGGCATCATAGAAGGCATTCCTGCTTCCCTTGAAAAGGGACTGATGGACGTGCATGCCGCTGCCGTTCTGTCCGAAAACCGGTTTGGGCATAAAGGACGCGAAGACACCCTGTTTGCGGGCAATCTCCTTGACCACAATCCGATAGGTCATAGTTTTGTCGGCCATCCTCAGGCCTTCGTCATAACGAAGATCGATCTCATGCTGGCTGGGGGCCACTTCATGGTGGCTGTATTCCACCTGGATCCCCAGGGACTGGAGGGCAAAGATGGTCTCCCTTCGCAGGTCGCTCCCCAAATCAAGGGGCCTGGCATCAAAGTATCCGCCCATATCGAGCATCTCCGTACATTGGTTGTTCTTGAAATAGAAATATTCCAGTTCAGGGCCGATATAGAAGGTGTACCCCTTATCGGCTACCTTCTTCAGGAGCCTCTTGAAGATATAGCGGGGATCGCCTTCATAAGGCGTCCCGTCCGGATTAAGGATGTCGCAGAACATGCGGGCCACGGGCCGATCATTCCCCCTCCACGGGACTAACTGGAAAGTGGTGGGATCCGGTTTGGCGATCATATCGCTCTCCTGAATCCTTGCAAAACCCTCAATGGAAGAACCGTCAAAACCCATGCCTTCCGTCATACCCTCCTCCAGTTCCGAAGGCGTGACGGCAAAACTCTTCAGGACCCCTAAGACATCCGTGAACCAGAATTGGATAAAGCTGATATCCCTCTCCTTGACGATCTTTTTTACATCATCAGCCGTTTGGCATTGCATACTCATCCCTCCTGCACTCTGAAAAAATGATTTTCCGGAAGCCAAAGAGCCCTCCCTGAAGGGAAGGATGGCCTCCTATGGTTCGACTGAGACTCCCCTCAGCCCGGCTCTCGACGGAGACCGGGAATGATCAAATGACCATTGGTTGCTTATACCCGTTCCTTTTAACACCCTTCTCAAGAGATTTCAATCATTGGCTCTGCGCCCTCATCATTCCGGGTGATCACGCATCTCTCATTAAGCTGTTTTACATAAAATTCAGCCAATTAGATCAAAGACAGATTCCATTCAGTCCAATTATGTGATATAAAAAGAAATAAAAGCACGAGAGGCAACTCCCCAGGTCGTCCGCAAGCACCGCACAGGGGAGTCTGCACGATGGTTATGGGGTCTTTAACTAACTAAGTCATGGAGGTATATGCCTGTTCAGTTATGGTGAGGATTCTACATATCCATACCTTGCCCATCATCAGCGGATCAGGAATCAACACCTTTCTGACCATGCGAGGCATGGACCGGCGCCTCTACGAGGTGGAACTCGCCTGTGCACCCGGAGGCCCCCTGATCGACCTGGTTGAAACGCATGGGATGAAGGCCAGGCTCTTTCCCAGCCTTGTGCAGCCCCTCCATCCCCCAAAGGACCTCCTGGCCCTCATGAATCTGGTCTCACTTTTGAAAAAAACACCCTTCCATATTGTGCACACCCACAATTCCAAGGCCGGGTTCATCGGACGCCTGGCAGCCAGGTTGGCAGGCGTGCCCGTCATTGTCCATACGGTGCATGGCTTCGCCTTTCATGACCAGGAACCGTTCTGGAGGCAGGGCCTGTTTCGAGGCCTGGAACGTCTCGCCTCCCGCTGGTGCGACAGGATGATTTTCATCTCCCAGCCCCTCATCGACTGGGCCTTGAAAGAGGGCATCTGCGGAAGGGACAAGATGGTCAGGATCTATAGCGGCATTGAACTCGATCGCTTCCGCCCTGTGACGGCGAATGAAAATTTGAAGCTCAGAGAGAAATGGCAAATCGGGCCGGAGGATGTTGTGATAGGCATCGTCTCGAAATTATGGGAAGGGAAGGGACATGTCACACTGATCGAGGCCTTCAAAGAGATCAAGAGGGAGATAAAAGAGGCCCGGCTGGTCATCGTGGGCGGCGGGTATCTTTATGATCGTTTGGTCAGCCTCGTCCATAGGTCAGGTCTGGACGATTCCGTCCTTTTTACGGGTTTCCAGACGGACGTCTCTGAAATAATCGGTACCTTTGATGTAGCCGTTCTCCCATCTTTCTTCGAAGGAATGGGCAGGGTCCTGTTGGAGGCCATGGCCATGGAAAAGCCGGTCGTGGCCAGCCGGGGGGGAGGTATCCCGGATCTGGGCGAGCATGGCGTCAACGGTCTCCTGGTAAGGCCGGGAGAGGTTGGAGAGTTGAGAGAGGCCATTTTGAAGATCCTCAAGGATGGCATCCTCGCCGCAAAGATGGCCAAAAAAGGGAGAGAAAAGATCACCGGACAATTCAGCGCGGACATGATGGTCCAGTCTATCGACAGGGTATACCGTGAACTTATGTTAGCGAAAGGGATCAGATTTGACTCTTAACATCTTGTGGCAAACCCTCTGGGGCCTATTCCTTGTGTTTCTCTCCCTCCCTCCGGCAAAGTCGCTCTACTTTGAAGCCGGGATGAGGTGGCAATACATATTGCTTCTTTCCTTCGTCTGCGCCTACTTCATCACACCCTTCTGTCGCCGCATCGCCCTCAGACTCCATATCCTGGATAACCCGAACTGGCGCAAGATGCACGATCAACCTACGCCGCTCCTGGGCGGCGTGGCCGTCTATGTCGCCTTTATGATTTCCCTTCTATTGAACGGCGTCTTCCTTCCCGGGATGAAGATCTTCCTCCTCGGAGGCACATTGATTTTCATCATGGGCCTCATGGATGATATCAGG
>JAZDGZ010000495.1:0-2752 GCA_043806375.1 Pseudomonadota bacterium
GGGGTTGAAGATTAAAAGGGAGAGATAGGATATGAGACGCCAGGAGATCGACCACATCCTCACGACCATGCTTGAGTCCCACGACAACGTTTCCGACCTAAACATCACGGTGGAAAAGCCCTTTCAAGTAGAGTCCTCCGGACAATTGGTCCCGGTTACGCTGAACCCGCCGATCGACAGAATAACCCCCTTTCAGGCCGAAATCGTGGCCCTTAATCTGATTAGCGGCGACCGGCGGCTGACAAAGGCCATTCTCAAGGAGGGTTCCTGCGATACCTCCTATCAGTTGGCCGGCAAGGCCCGTTTCCGGGTGAATATCTTTTCCCAAAAGGGTTATTTGTCAACCGTCATGCGGCAGTTGGCCTCAAGGGTCCCCACCATCGAGGAGATGAAGCTTCCTCCTGCTTTTCGAATGATGACCGAGGAGAGAAACGGTATCATCCTGGTCACAGGGGCAACGGGCAGCGGAAAATCTACTTCTCTGGCGGCTGTTTTAAACGAGATCAATGAGAAAAAGTCAGTTCATGTGGTAACCCTGGAGGACCCTGTCGAATACGTGCATGCCCAAAAGAAATCGACCTTCAATCAAAGGGAACTGGGCGTGGATTTTGACAGCTTTGCAAACGGACTCAGGGCCGCCTTGAGGCAGGCGCCAAAGGTGATCCTGGTGGGTGAGATGAGAGATAGGGAGACGGTGGAGATCGGTCTTTCTGCCGCAGAGACCGGCCACCTCGTCCTCACGACCCTTCACACGGTCGATGCAGGTCAAACGATGAACCGGATTATAGGCATGTTTGAGCGGGAGGAGGAAAAGCAGATCCGCATTCGCCTAGCGGATAGCGTGCGATGGATTGCCTGCCAGCGGCTTTTGCCCAAGGTCGGCGGGGGCCGTGTCGCAGCCTTTGAGATCATGCGGTCCAACCTGAGGATCAAGGATACCGTCTTGCACGGAGAGTCTGAAGGGAAGTCCTTTTATGAGATCATTGAACAGAGCCAGCCCTTTGGCATGATGACCTTCGATCAGTCCATCGGTGAACATTACAAGAAGGGGCTCATCACGCAAGATACGGCTATGAGTTACGCATCCAGGAAGGGGATTGTCGGCAGGGTGATTGATGCCGTCAAGGCGGAAAGAGGTGAAAAGACGACGAGCATAGAGGGTTTGAAGCTGGATGCGGAATACGAAAGTAAATTTGGGAAATAGCACCATCACAAGGCAGGAGAACTCGATATGGAGGTTGTTTGCGAACACTGCAAGACCAGATTGAACGTCCCTGATGAGAAGATTCCAAAAGACCAGACGGTGAGGGTCAGTTGCCCGAAATGCAAGAACAAGATCGTTCTGCAGGACCGCATGGCCGAGCCGAAAGAGGAGGCGTCCCCTGCATCGGAAAATTTCTCTGACACGGGCAAATTCCGCCTCAAGTTCATAGACTCGAGATCCACGAAAGAGCCCGAAGAGGCGTCTTACAGCTATGAGGATTACTCCAGCGACGAAGCCCTGGATTTTTTCGAAGAGGGGACCAAGCTGGCATTGATCATGGCGGACAATCCGGAACGCGGCGAGAAGATAAGGTCTGCGGTGGGAGGGTTGGGTTACAAGCAGGTTGTAACAGAAAATACCAGGGATGCCATCGGGAAACTGCGGTTTCACCATTTTGACATGATCATCCTCTGTGAGGGATTTGAAGGGCAGCCGTTGGAGCAGAGCCAGGTTGTCAATTTCATGAATCGCCTTTCCATGCCTGTGCGACGGAGGGTCTTCTTCGCCATGGTAGCCGACAAATTCAAGACGATGGATAACGTGATGGGCTTTGCAATGAGTGCCAACGTGGTCATCAATACAAAGGATGTGGACAAGCTTCAGCTCATTTTGAAAAAGGCCATTTCCGAAAACGATAAGTTCTACAAGATCTTCATGGATGCTTTGGGGGAGACAGGAAAAGGGTAGATGAGATCGGTATTGAGAACCCTATCTGACCCCGACCGGATCAACGCCACAGTTCAGGATTCTTGCCCCCCGGACGGGTTCCAGGGTGCCTTGCCAGGTTGATCTGAGATCCTTTATCCTGTCTAATTCCCCGAGTGCCCAAACAGAACCACCTGCCCCTGCTCCTGTGAACCTCGCTCCGCATCCTCTTTCTTCCGCCTGGTCGATGAGTCTTTCGGTGATCGGGATAAGGGCGTCCGGGGTGATCCTTCGCCTAATGGTCATTTCAGCCTTAAGAAGGTCTGCGGCCATTTTCCAGCGCTTCTCCTTTAAGGCCTCCCCCAACCCCTTAACGACCTGATTAGCCTCAATCCAACCCCCTCTTGTCTTCCCCGAGAGGAAATCCTTGATCCAGCCCCGGTTTATCCGGGAGGAGACATGGCTCTTACCGCTGAAAACGACAAGGATGCGCCGTGAGATCTCCTTTCGGCCCTCTGTTTCCGCCAAGGATTCCCTCCTGAAGATGGCACGCCTGTCTCCGTAGCACCATCTCCAGAGACTAACCCCGCCGAAAACGGCCGCGGCCTGATCCTGGACGCCACACTTACCTGAGCTTACGCTATCCTCCAGGTGGTAGCCCAGATGAAGAATGTCTTTAGCCGACATGCTTTTTTTCCCGGACAGGACAGCCACTTTTGATAGGGCCTTCAAGAGCGCGACAAGAGCTGTGCTCGAACCGCCCAGAGCGGCCTTTAAGGGAGAATCGGACTTGATATGCACTTGGAGTCCGTGGAAGCCAAAGTATGAGATAGCAGCGAAGAA
>JAZDGZ010000496.1:0-3042 GCA_043806375.1 Pseudomonadota bacterium
GGCCCAGCTGCTTTCCGGCATGTGTCACGGCTGGAGGATGAAGGCGGACAGAGGGTAGCCGGTAGTATGGCCCGGGCGTTTCGGGGCAAGATTCGTTCTTGGAAAAATCGGGTTCACCACAGAGGCACAGAGGACACAGAGAGGGAGATTTGTTTTTTCGTCTATCGGGAGATACCGATAGATGAAAAGAACCTCGCCGAAGGCGGGTAAATCCTGGTCGCTTATGGCGAGTGTTAGGGCAGAATATTTTTGTTTCTCGGTATCTCCCGAGAAACAAAAAGTTCTCTCTGTGTCCTCTGTGCCTGGTGGTGAACCCTGGTCGCCTCTCCGGAGGAGTTCGGAGTCTTGCGGACTGGCGCCGCCGGCGGGTAAACCCGGTTTTTCCAGGAACGAATCTTGCCCCGAAACGCCCGGGCCATACTACCGGCTACCCTCTGTCCGCCTTCATCCTCCAGCCGTGACACATGCCGGAAAGCAGCTGGGCCACCTCATCGATCCTGTTATAGATTCGTATGCCCTTTTCATTGAGATCGTGTATGGTCTGGCTTTCCCATTGGCTGTAATGGCTTCCGATCAGGACGGGGAATCGGCTTTCCTTTTCCAGGTCATTAAATACCTCGATCATTCGTTTTTCAACTTCAAGGAAAAGCGACTCTTCGGCCCCGTCCTTTCCCTCGTGCATCCCGGGTCTCCCGATGCCGTGGAGGATCAGGGCGTCCACCTCCCCCGAGGAGAGGATCTCCCTGCCCAAAGAAAGCATCTTGTCAACATCCGGGTAACGACCCATGGCGCCGATATCCACCGGATTTTTTGATGAGGCCCTGTCCGGCATGCCCATGGATTTCAGGCGGCCCTGCAAGTTCATGCTCAGCTCAGGCACCAGGAGCCCCGACTCCTCCAAGAAGTCCGAAAGGACCACGCCCCAGGATCCACCCATGGTGATGACGGCCACCCTGTTGCCGCGCATGGGCGGACGCTCAATCAGGGCGTGGCCAAGGGGCAATAAGAGCTCCATCGTGGGCGAGACGATGATTCCCACCTGATCGAACAATCCTTCATAAATCTCTTTCGTTCCGGAAAGCGCGGCGGTATGGCTTCTGGCTGCCCTGGCGCTGCCCGGCGTTCTTCCCGCCTTGTAAACCACAACCGGTTTCTTTCGCGTCACCTGACGGGCCACCTTGATGAAGCGCCTGCCGTCGCGAATGGTTTCAATATACAGGAGAACGGCCTTCACCTCGGGATCGTTCCCGAAGTGCTCAAGAAAATCCGTCACCGTGAGGTCGCACTCGTTTCCTGTGTGGATGAATTTCCCCACGCCCATCCCCCGGTGGAGGCCGGACGCGAGAAGGTCGTTAAAGGCAAAGCCCCCTTGGCTGATACCGGCCATGGGGGTGGCCCGAATACCCTCGGTGCGCGAACCTGCAGCAAGGAAGTCGGCATGGAGGTCGAAGGTCCCGCTCACGTTGGGGCCGAGCAGGCGCGTCCCGAAGGAGCGGGCCAGCCTCGCAAGGGCCTTTTCCCTGTCTATCCCATAATCAGAGATCTCCCCGAACCCCGCTGTAATAATCGTGATTCCCTTCACCTTTTTCAGGCCGCAGGCACTGATCGTCTCTTCCACGGATTGTTCCGGAATAGCGAGGATCACCAGGTCCACCGGGCCTGGAATCTCTCGGACATCCTTAAACGCAGGGATGCCATAGACGCTCTTGGCCTGAAGGTTTACGGCATAGACCTTTCCGGCATAATTCCTGGAAAGCAACCTCTGCAAGATAACCGAACCCCATGATCCCGGCCTCTCGTTGGCCCCGATGATGGCCACAGATCCTGGATTAAGAAAAACATTCAGATCGCCACTCTCTTCCATATCTCTTGCACCCGCATTTGATAAGTCATTCATCATTTTCAAATCCCTCTTGATCAAGCCTGACTCTCTTTCGCCCGTTCCGGGAGTGCCGATCTAGTGACAACTCAATGATTTCACCTACCAGATCATAGGGATGGGCCTCTTTGATGAGCACCGGCAAGATATCGCCGACCGCGCCCCGGCCTTTATTGATCAGGACCTGCCCATCCACCTCCGGCGCCATTGAGGCCATCCTCCCTTTTAACAACAAGTCCGTCTCCTCGCTGACACCCTCCAGCAAAACCGGAACAACCTGACCCACCAACCCCTGATTCTTTTGTCTGGAGATCTCGGCCTGCAGCCTCATAATGGCGTCAAGCCTTTCTTCGGCCACGCCCCGTTCCACCGATTCGGAGAAGCGGGCAGCCGGCGTCCCTTGCTCCGGGCTGAAGATGAATGCCCCAAGGTGGTCGAAGCATGCCAGGCTCACAAAATCATAAAGCCCCTTGAAGGCCTCATCCGTCTCACCCGGGAATCCCACCATCAAGGTGGTCCTCAAGCTTAGGTGGGCGGTCCTGGCCCTCATCCTTTCGATCAGTTGACGCGGGGTCTCGCTCTCCACCGGTCTACCCATGGCCCTCAAGATCCCCGGGTTCACGTGCTGCAAGGGAACGTCAAGATAAGGACAGATCTTGTCCTCCGAGGCGATGAGTTCCAGGAGGCGATCTGAAATCCTGCCGGGATGACCATAAAGGATCCTGATCCACCTTATGCCTTGGATTCTCAGAAGTTCTTCCAATAGGTCTTCCAGGCGGATGTTCCCCTCCAGGTCCCGGCCGTACATGGTGGTGTCCTGGGCAACCAGGTTGATCTCTTTGACGCCTCGAGCAACCATGCCTTCAGCTTCGATGACAAGCGATTCCGGTCTCTTGCTCCTCAAAGCCCCTCTCAGGCGGGGGATGGTGCAATAGGTGCAGCCGTGAGAGCAACCTTCCGCCACCTTGAGATAGGCGCTATAAAAAGGGGTCAGCTGGAGCCTCGGCGTCCTGTGATCGGCCAAGAACCTTGGCTTGCCTATGAAGAAAGGAGTCGCTTTATCGCCCTCCCCTTCCAATAGTTCTGCCACACGATGGATCTCTCCGGTGCCCAGCCAGCCGTCAACCTCCGGGATTTCCTGTCGAAGCTTGTAGCCGTAGCGC
>JAZDGZ010000497.1:0-3447 GCA_043806375.1 Pseudomonadota bacterium
AGGACCTCCGCCAAGATCAGATTGGAGTGAATCGCCTCGGACCCCCCTTTGAGTATCACCGCATTTCCTGATTTCAGGCAGAGACTCGCCGCCTCGACCGTCACGTTGGGCCTTGATTCATAGATGAAACCGATCACCCCCAAAGGTATCCTTACCCTGCCGACCATCAGGCCATTCGGCCTTTTTAACAGACCGGTCACCTCGCCCACAGGGTCTGGCAGAGCGACCACATCTTTCAGGGCGTCGGCCATGGATCGAATGGTCTTGCCGTCCAAGGTGAGCCGATCGATCATGGCGGGGCTCAGTCCCATTTTCCTTGCCTCTGAGAGGTCCTTTTCATTCTCCTTTCTAATGATCTCTTCCCTTTCCAGCAGTCTGGAAGCCATAAGCTCCAAAGCGGCATCCTTCCTGGCCCTCTCCACTTTTCTCAAAAATCCAGAGGCCCTCTTTGCATCTTTGGCCATCTCCTCGATCATCTCCCTCAACGACATATGTCATCTCCCTCCATCATATCCATGGTAATGACCAAGTTATCCCGGTGTATCACTTCATCGTCGTGTTTATAGCCGAGCGCGGATTCTATTTCGCCGCTTTTGAGGCCCATGATTTTTTTCACGTCAGCCGAGTAATAATTAACCATACCCACCGCCAATTCCCTTCCTTTTTCAGATAGGATGGAGACCGAGTCACCCATACTGAAGTTGCCTTTAACCGCTTTGATGCCGGAGGGCAGGAGGCTTTTTCCGCCCTTTAGAAGGGCTCTTTCCGCCCCCTTATCAATCATAATCTCACCTTTTGGGGCCCTTGTAAACGCGATCCACCGCTTTCTGCTGCAGAGATTTAGGCCGTGGGGCAAAAACAGGGTCCCCACATCCTTGCCCTCAAATATCCGCGTGAGGACTCGCTTCTTGGCGCCATTGGCGATGATGGTCGGCACGCCCCCGAGCGCGACCTTCTGGCCGGCCTTGATCTTGCTCACCATGCCCCCGGTGCCAAGAAAGCCTGGTATAGAGCTGGCGTACCTAAGGATTTTTCTGTCGACTTTTTGTACGATCTTTATGAGTCTCGCATCGCTGTGTTCGCGGGGATCCTTGTCAAAAAGGCCATCCAGGTCGGTCAGGTTGACCAGGAGTTGGGCATCGGTCAGGTTCGTCACCATGGCGCTCAGATTGTCGTTGTCCCCGAGCTTAATTTCTTCAAAGACAACCGTATCGTTCTCGTTGATGATGGGAAGAATCTTCCATGAGAGAAGGGTGAAGATCGTATTCCGGGCGTTGAGATAACGGGCCCTGTTGTTGAAATCATCCCTTGTGATGAGGATTTGCGCCACCTTCTGCCCGTGGCGACCGAAGGCCTTTTCATAGGCCATCATCAGGCTACTCTGACCGACGGCTGCCACAGCCTGTTTTTGCGAAATAGAGTCAGGTCTCTTGGTCATCCCGATTTTGCGCAGGCCTGCTGCAATGGCCCCGGAAGAGACCAAGATAACCTCGATTCCCTTATCTCTGAGAGCGCATATTTCGCGTGTCAACTCATTAATAATTCTCTTGTTCAGACCTTCCTCGACGGTCAGAACCCCGCTTCCCACTTTGATGACTGCCCTCCTTACGGATTTCAGAAGGTCCTCTCTCAAGATCGTGTTTTCCTTGATCATGTCAGTCATTGAAAAACTTCCTTGCCAGAGCCGATTTCAGATCTTTCAGACCCTCGCCTGTCAAAGCAGAGACAGGGAAAGAAGTCAATCCCATGGCCGTCAGCGCTTCTCTTACCCTCTCAATGTCTCTGTTTTCTTTAGAGTAAAGGTCCATTTTGTTGATCAATATAATTTGGTCCCTCTGGGCCATCGAGGGATGATATCTTTCGAGTTCCCCCTTCACGGTATAGTAATCCTCCAGGATATCGCGGGTGGAAGTGTAGGTGACGTCCATCACATGAAGAAGGAGTCTCGTCCTCTCGATATGTTTCAGAAAACGGTGACCCAAGCCACGGCCCTGACTCGCCCCTTCAATCAGTCCCGGTATATCTGCCACCGTAAGGGTCTTCTCATCCTCGAACCTGAGAATGCCCAAATTAGGGATGAGCGTGGTAAACGGATAACTGTCGATTTTGGGTCTTGCCGAGGTGAGGCATGAGAGAATGGTGGATTTGCCGGCGTTTGGTAATCCTATGAGACCGATATCGGCAAGATATTTGAGGGAGAGCCTGACTCTTATTTGCCGTCCAGGCAGGCCGGGTTGGGCCTTTCGGGGCGCCCTGTTGGTCGGCGTAGCGAAATGCTGGTTTCCTTTCCCGCCCCTGCCCCCGGAAAGGATTAAGAATTCCTGATCATCTTTAACAAGGTCAACAAGAACCTGAGTTGTCTCTTGTTCCAGGACAAGCGTGCCTACCGGGACCTCAATAACGACATCCCTACCGCCTTTTCCCGTCTGATTTTTTCCCCGTCCAGGCTCTCCATTCTGGGCCTTGAAATGCTGCCGGAAACGAAAATCGATGAGTGAGTTGAGTCTGACGGTCGCCCGGAAAAAGACATTTCCCCCGGCGCCTCCGTCTCCGCCGTCAGGACCACCTTTTGGAATAAACTTCTCTCTCCGGAAACTCACACAGCCCCTTCCCCCGTCTCCGGATTTGATCGTGATCACGGCTTCATCCAGAAAATACATAGGGCCTCTTGAGGGAGGAGAAAACCGCTCGAATCCTATATCGCGTAAACGCTCATCTTTTTTCTGTCCTTGTCAAGCCGTTCGAAAGTAACGACCCCATCAATCTTGGCAAAGAGGGTGTAATCCTTGCCCAGACCAACATTGGTTCCAGGGTGAATTTTCGTCCCCTTTTGGCGGACGAGAATGTTTCCTGCGCGGACCTTCTGACCGCCGAACCTCTTCACCCCGAACCTTTGGCCGGCACTGTCCCTTCCGTTTCTCGAACTGCCACCCGCCTTTTTGTGTGCCATAATTCAATCCCTCATCCCAAAAAAATTGAATGCCTACGGTCACTGAAGCCACTCAATTGAAGGGCAACCGCAATTCCACTTTGGATTGGAGGCCCCTCTTGCGACTGACCGTGGCATCTGGTCCCCTTCCGGTATCTGCGACATCCATTTTCAGGGGAGCAAACGCCCTCAACTCTCTATACTATCGATCTTAATCAGGGAGTACTCCTGTCTGTGGCCTCTCGTTCTACGATAGCCCTTCCTCTTCTTGAATTTGAAAACCACGATCTTCCGGCTTTTGCCGTGCCGTTTAAGGCGGCCAATCACCCTGACATTCTCCAGATAGGGGTTGCCGATCTTGACGTTTTCGCCGTCTGAGGTTAGAAGGACCTGATCGAAGACGATGCTTTCCCCCACATCACCCTGGAGTTTTTCCAACATGATATCCTGGCCTTGGGCGACCCGGTGCTGTTTCCCGCCGCTCTTGATAATTGCGTACATTATCGTCGGTTCCTCCC
>JAZDGZ010000498.1:0-10395 GCA_043806375.1 Pseudomonadota bacterium
GGCCCTCACCGGAACGAGCGTGAGCCCCGGCCTCTTTGAGGTCATGGAGGTCTTGGGAAAGAAAGAAGTCCTGGCCAGGATAGATAAGGCTTTGGCCCACATGGCTCGAAAAAAACCCTAACCTGCCAGCGAGCCTCCGCATGACCCATTCCAAACTTTCGATTGAAGTTCCCCATAGCCACGTCCCTCTCCCTTCAGAAATGGAGGGTTTAGATGAGGCTAATGACCTTAGAGACAAGCCGAAGCTCAACCACCAAGACATTCTAGGACTCAACTTCATCAACAATAGAGGTGGCTATGTCTTCAGAAGGCACTATCGGGCCGGGCTCCGCTCCCATATCCTGGAGGTACTTGATCCCTCAGACGTGGAAAAGGAAAGAGAGGGCTGTATCACCGATGGTGTGAGATGGTTTCCCAGGGCCAGGCCATTGAAGATGCTAAGAATTTTCAGGACAAAGTTTAAAAGCCTAAAACAGGCAGAGGAGGAACTGAAGACCGTCAAGATCATAGGGGGCTATCTGGCGGCCGCACATGTCGCAAGGTCCGAGGAATTCCTCGTTGACCTCATGGCACACGGCAAGCGGGAGCCCCTCCTTTGCGGCTTGCAGGAGTATGTGGAGGGGGAGGTCCTGGACCCGTGGCGGTCTGGGGATGACAGTCATCTCATCATGCTCTTTGAACGCATGACCGCTTTGGAGTCCGGTGCCCCTCAGTCGATCGCAAAAGAGTGGGTTCAGGGGGTTCGAAAAAAAGCCGGGGACTTCATAGAAAAACTCAAGAAGATGATCCTTGAGGCCAACTATGTCCCTGACCTGGCAGGGGCCGGGAATCTTCTTCTCACCCCCTCGGGGCATATCAAACTGGTGGACATCAACAATATCTCACGGGTCTCCTTTAATTCAACGATACCTATAGATGACAGAGGCTACCCGGTATGCGACAAGTCTGTGGAAGCCCTATCCGTGCTTGAGCACGAACTGGCGAAAAGGAAGGCCGATCCAGGAGACCTTATCTACAGGACTTTCCTGGATCGCCAGAGGATGAAAGAGGTCAAGGCCCTGGAGCAGCAGTTCCATCGCGGGAGCGGGGGCGCTCTTGGCTATGTTGAATGACTTCCTCTTCAGATTTCTCCTCCTCCCCTTTGATGAAAGCTAAAACCTCCCGTCAAACAGACGCACCAAGCCCATCGACGCTTTATGGGCTTGGTCGTAGTCAGCATAAGCACATTCGTAAAGCTTTGAGCCTCAAGATTCATCGTATTGTACTGCCGCTCCTCATCGCCCCCAACATTATTCCCTATCCCGAACTTCTGTTTCCATTATGAGTTCTGGATCGCAATCCGTCAATTCAAAGTCGCTTTACCGATGGGAATATCCGCTACCTCGCGATGAAGTTAATTAGATCTCTCCTCTCCCCTTTGAGAAATCGACGGATATTTTCTTCAAAAATGGGGAGCACTTGATCCGCGTAAACGTCGCTCAAGCCGCCCACATGAGGATTGACAATGACGTTGTCCAGTTCCCATAAGGGGCTATCCTCGGGCAAAGGCTCTTTGAGGTAGACGTCCAGACCTGCGCCGGCGATCTTTCTCTCTCTCAAAACCTCAATTAATGCCTCTTCGTCAACCGTCTCCCCCCTTCCCACATTGATGAAAAAGGCTGTGGGCTTCATGGCGGACAGTTCCCTGGCCCCGATCATGTTCTGTGTTTCTGGGGTGTTGGGAACCACGTTCACAAAATAATCGACCTCCTTTAGGACCTTGATAAGTTCTCCTGGTCCAAAAAACTGGTCGACGGCGTCGATCTTTCTTTTGATTGCATCAATGCCCCAAACGGTCATGCCGAAGGCTTTGCACTTTCTGGCGATATCCTCACCGATCACCCCTATGCCCAGGATCCCCACCTTTTTGTTCCAGAGGAGTTTGGCCGGCCACCTTTCCCACACCTTTTTCCCCTGGTTTTGAATAACTTGGGGAAATCTTCGGCCTAAGGCAAGCATCAATAGAAATGTCAATTCAGACACCTGAGGACCATGAATCCCCCGTGCGGAGGTCAGTAGAATTTCCTTTTTGAGGGAAGGTTGGTTCAAAATATAGTCGACCCCGGTAAGATTGCACTGGATCCACTGTAGTTTCTTCGCCCTCCTTAGTAGTTTATCAGAAATCCTCCCCGCGATAAGGATTTCCGTCTTCTCAATGAAGTCCCCAACCTTGTCCTCCGTTTCGGCTGCAAGAATGGAGATCTCCGGGAACTTGGACTCCAGTTTTCTCTTGAGATAGTCTGGATCCACATTTACGTTGACGATGAGCAGGTTCATCTCTGGTATCTCCTCCTGTTCCTCTAAACCGTGATGATCACTTTAGGGGTCTTATGAAGACAAGCGCTGACCCCGCTCTCAGTGACGAGGTAGTTGTCGGTCACACCCGCCCAGACGGTCTTACTGATTGCGTTGGGATGGACGGTGAGATTCATGCCCTCCCTGATTTTCATCGGCTCATCGTTACGGATCAGAGGTCGCTCTACCAGGTCGTATCCCTGGCCGTGGGCATAAAGGCGTGTCTCAGGGAGATATCCCTTTTTCTTGAGGAAATCATTGTTGGCGTCCCACACCTCCTTCGGATTTGCCCCCGGCTTGAGTCGTTTGAGCGAATGCTCTTGGGCCTCCAGGGCGACCCCCCATGCATCTTGAAGTTCCTGGGAAGGGTTACCCACCGAGAAAATCCTGCCGATTTCCGTATAAAAACCGCCCGGTCCGTTCACTTCGATAAGCACTGACACCTGGTCCCCCTGCTTGATCACCCTGTTCTGGTAGTGCCGTGGTAGGAATGCTACAGGCGTACCGGGAGGTCCCGAAGCGACCAGGATGAGTTGGCGTTCGCTGCCGTGCAAAGTCGTTGAGTAAAGGGCCTCCGCATAGATCTCAAAATCCCTTCTTCCCGGCCTGATCGATTTTTTCAGGTGTTCGATGGCCACATCCTGAAGTTCTGCGGTCCGTTTGATCAATCCGATCTCCTCCGGGCTCTTGATGACCTTGATCTGATCGATCTCATCGGTCATATCCACAAATTTCGCGCCAGGGAGATGCCTGTTCAAATAATCAAAAAAATTCATGGGGATATATGACTTTCCCACCAGACCGATGGTGGCCCCTTTCTTTTCACCCAGAACGCCGACCGCCAGCTCGGCGTCATACTCGGCGGTATAGTGGGCGGAAGGGAAGTAAGGCGCGCCCAGCCTTTTTTTGACACCTCGCACAGCCCAAGGGGGAGGTCCGGGATCTCCCGGAGCAGCCGCACCCGGGGAGACGAGGGTCATCTCTTCCTCTCGAGGGAAAATGACCGTATAGGGGTAGCTATGCCTCGCAGGGAGGTCGGTGAACCATTTGACGTATCCACCCAAAAACTCCTCGTCATTCCGCATCAATAGGTAATCAATCTTGCGTTCCCGCATTATGTCCCGCGCCGCCTTCCACCTTCTATTGAGCTCCGCATCGGAAATGCTAGTGGTTAATCTCTCTTTAGGGTCCTCCATAGTCTGGTTCCTCCTTGAAAAACGATTTCAGGGTTTCCGGAGCAAGCTCCGGCTCACTTTCTCGGCCTTTTCGAAAAAGGCGACTTCCCCCTAGAAGGAAGTGAAGCCCCTGCGCTTCCGCATGGGGCATCCTGGCGAAGGCGAGTGAAATCAGCCATTGACCTGATTCAGCACCTTGCCTTCCTTAAGAAATGCGATGATTTGCCTTGCAGCAGCGAGCCCTGCGTTGGTGTTTGCTTCCGCGGTCTGGGCTCCCATCTTTTTGGGCGTGAAAAAAACGCGATCAGCGAACTTCTCCGTAAAAGCGGCCGCATTCGTGGGGGCGATGTCTGATGCATACTTAATATCAGGTCTGTCCGCCATGATCTTGAACAACTCCTCTTCATTAATGACCTCGGCCCTCGCTGTATTGACGAGGGTCCCCCCTTTTTTCATTTTGGAGAGGAGTTGGTAGTTGATGAACTTGATTGTTTCGGGGCTCGCCGGGATGTGGACAGAGACATAGTCGCAAGTGGCGTAGAGATCTTCAATTTTTGTAATGCATGCCACACAGCATTCCTCAAATATGCACTGATCAAGGTAGGGATCGAATGCACACACCTCCATACCAAAGGCCCTTCCCAGGGAGGTGACGATCTTGCCGATGTTGCCCAGGGCATGCACACCCAGTTTTTTCCCTTTCAGTTCCGTGCCGGATTTGCCGCTGTATTTTCCCCTTGCGATCATGATCATGAGCCCGAAGGTCAGCTCCGCAACCGCATTTGCATTCTGCCCCGGCGTGTTCTCCACAATGACATGGAGGGCACTGGCCTCAGAGCAATCCACGTTATCGTACCCGGCGCCCGCACGCACGACGAGTTTGAGCTTCTTGGCCGCTTTCAGCACTTCCTTGGTAATCTTGTCGCTCCGGATGACCACGGCAGCCGCATCTGAAACGGCCGAGAGGAGGTCACTTTTATCCTTGTATTTCTCGAGGACCACGGGCCTCAGGCCAGCCTCCTCAAACATCTTGACCATGCTGTCCCTTGCCGATTCGGCAAAGGGTTTTTCTGTCGCGATAAGGACTTTGTCTGGCATATCAGGATCCTTCCCCCTATTAAGTTGCGGGCATCATACTGGATGATTTTCAAGAAATCAAGAGCCCTCCTTGAGGAACCTGTCCAGGTCTGCTTTGGGTACGCCGAGGCAGTACAGCATGCTGGTCAGTCGATCGGTGCTCAGGACTCCGTCCGTCCTGATGCTCTTCTCATCCGGCTTGAAGGCAATGGATAGACCCACGTTGCTGATGAAATGAGATCCAATGGAGCCGTCCCCTACGGCAATCACCTGCTCAGGGCGAATATTCTCCATGTGCATGATGAAATCAAGGATCTCCCCCTTGGTGGCGCCTGTTATGACAGGTTCCTCCAGTTGGCCGGTGATGACACCCTTTTCATCCACCCTGAGAGAGTTTGAAAAAGCATAGTCCACGCCTGCGGCCTCGAAAATCCTCTTCACAAAGAAATTGAATCCTGAGGAGAGGAGGGCGATCTTAAAGCCCATGGATTTCAAGATCACGATCAGTTCAAGCGTTCCAGGATTCAGCTCAAGGCATTCACCAAATTTCTCGAAATCTGAGATGGGGATGCCCTTAAGAAGCCGCGCGTTTTCAAGCAGGGACCCCATCTTCTCCTGCCCCTCCTCCCTGAGCCGGATCTCCCACTCCGGGGATCTGAACTCCCCTTGGATCCTTTCCAGGAAATCCCTCAGGGAGGACTCCTGGATCAAGGTGGATTCCACGTCAAAGACGACAAGTTTCTTCCCCTTATTGAAGATGTTCTCGCTCTGGATGACCATGCTCTGATTCAATTCAGCGCACAGACGCCTCAGTTCGCCCTTCATTTTCTCAATGGCTTCCTCACGGGATAGCGACGGATCGACACTCATCCGGTTGGTGTCTATCCTCATCTCCATGGAAAAAAACTTCCCTCGAGCAATCATGCGGCAGTGCTCGATATTGATGTTGTGATGATGGAAAAAGGCGGAGACTCGGGCGATAATCCCTGGCTGATCTTCCCCCAGGATGGTCACGATATGATTTTCCTTAAACCACATGGTCGGAACATTCACGTTTAAGGGTCTGGCAGGGATGAGATGGCGCGTTGTCTTGGGAGCAAAGATCTTTTGTTTTCTGGCTGCATCCACGACCATCTCTTTGGTGATCCGGGGTGTCCAAATAATGAACTCTTCCCTCTTCAGGGTCCTGCACAATTCTTCATCATAGACATACTGGCACGGAATGTAGTCGAGTCTCTCTCCCCCCTTCAGGAGTTCCCCCTGAATTTTCTCCAGCATGTCATAGGCGCTGACAGCATCATTTACGACATCTTCTCTGAACCTGACTGATGCAAAGAAATCTCGCTGCTGCACACCCCAACCGAGGCAGTTCTCATCCAGAATCTTCTTTAGGGCCTCCCTGTCAGTCACCTCCTCGAATTCTCCCTGAAGGTCTTCGACGATCTTCCTGCAGAGATCCACTCCCTTTATCTGCCCCAATCTTCTGAACCAGTACCGTAGTTTCGTATTCTTATGAAAATAGTCGATCTTGCAAACCGGGATGTATCTGAACTTCAGCTCTCTTTATGCCCTCAGAAGACCCAACACCTCTTGCCCCTCCCGTTCCCCCTTCAAAAAGGGACGACGCCGGGGTCCTAGGGATATGGGAGAGGGTTATTGGCTAGCCTTGATTTACAGCAGTTTCCTCAATCTTTCCAAGAGATCTGCGTATTCACCCCCTTGAAAACAGAACCTCAGCTCACTGAACCTCCCCCTGAGTGTCTTCACCTTGTCGCTGACTTTGGCATTGTTCAAAACCACGTCATGGATCAGATCGGCCAGTGTTCGGAAATCCTCTTCCTCCATTCCGAAGCGCGTCATCTCAGAGACACCCAGCCTGAGGGCCCCGGCAGCCGTAAAGCCCTCTTCGTCAGGTGTGGCCTGGTAATTACAAATGATGTTGTTCTCTTCCAGCCTTCTGGCGATCTCCGGGCCCCGGGCATAATCAACATCCACGATTACCTGGTGGGTCTCGGTAAAGTCGACGTTCGGGTCGCCGGCCACATGGAGCCCGCATTCTCTCAGCGCCCTTGCAAAGGCCTTGGCATTGGCGATCACCCTGGGTTGGTATTCGTCCTTGAAATGGTTCATTTCGTATGCGGCCATCAGGAGTCCCAACAGCGTGCCGAGGTGGTGATTGGATACGGATCCTGGGAATGCTCGGCGATACAGGGTCTCCCAAAGCTCGTAGCGCTCTTCGTGCTCCTCAAAGCGGCTGCCCACGATGCCCCTCTGGGTGCCGAAAAACGTCTTGTGGGTCGACCCGGTGACAAGGTCTGCCCCTTCCGCGAAAGGTTGTTGAAAATGCGGACCTATGAGCCCCAAAACATGAGCCATATCATACATCACCACCGCGTCGATGCCTTGTGCATCCACGAAGTGACTGACTTCGGCAACGGGCTCCTTGTGCAGAACCATGCTCTTCCCAAAGATGATCAACTCCGGTCGAAATTCGTCGATCAACTGCAAAGTCGCAGGGACGTCTATCTTGTATGGATTATCAGGCAGGACAGCAAAGTTTACCACGGCCGGTCTTTCCGTGCGTGGGTCGCGGGCCACAAAATCCCTTAATGCGCCCATGGGTTGCGCACTGAGGTGGCCGCCCTTGCCTATATGGTTGTTCATGACGAGCCGAATCCTTCGGGGCTCCGCCCTTCGGTCCGTACGGTTAATGTAGTCAACCATGGCGCTGAAGACGGCTGTATTCGCCATCTGTCCACTCACCAGCCGTGTTTCCACCTCCTCGCAGCCCAGATATCTTCGCAACTCCTCCTCTAGGAACCGCTCCACTTCGCTTATGAAAGCGGTGCCCTGGTAGTAATAGATTTCGGCATCGTAGAACGCCTTGGACTTCCTGTGCTCGGCGTATCGAAAGGCCGGATCCATGACGGAAAGAAGCCTGGTCATAGGAGAGGCAGTCATCTCTGAAGGGATGAGGTTGATACACTCTTGCTGACGCCAGAGCGTGTTATCGATTGTCTTTTCCAAAAGCCTTCCGACCCTCGAAGTCGTATCCCCCTTAGGCAAGGCTCCGAGTCTGAGTTCGTGATCAAACATGATGGGGCGGGCGTATGGAGGGGCTTCGCTCCTCAGGTGATAGGGTACAACCACGGCATCGACGTTCTTGCCGCGTATCTCGATACTGACCCTGTCGTCCTCGATGATATCACTGTCCATGTAGGCAAGGCAGATAGAACGGAGCTGCTTTTGATCTGTAAAGACCGAGGAGAGGCCTTCTCCTTCGATGACCCAGAGGGGCACCATGGTGCCGCTCGTGACATAACCGACGTGTCTCTCCCCCTTGAAGACCTTGGCCCCTGATCGCGCAACTCCCCTGCCTGCCACTGCTACGGGCTGGGTCACCCGGGGCATGACATCCCTCATGGAATAGTCGCGACGTATGATCTTCCCCAGGGACTCAAACTGTCTGAGCAGGGCATCTCTTCCGATGAAGTCGGCTTTCAGGGGGGAAAAACTGACCCCCACTCTGGCCGTTGGAAAGGCAAGCGAGGGCATTTCCCCACCCTCCGGATCGAGCCCCAGCTCATGACCATAGAGGGGCAATCCGGCCTCGAGGCGAAGGGTATCCCGTGCACCAAGGCCTACAGCGGTTGCCCCCTCGGCCAGGAGTTGATCCCAAAGGCGCGGGCCCGTATCCCTGCCTGCAAAGAGTTCAAAACACAAGGGCTCGCCCGTATATCCGGTACGCGCCAACTTCACCTCTCCACCGGAGATAGTGACCGTACTCACCGCGTTTCGCATCGGCTCCGGGATGCGACCCGATTCGATGATCCCTTCCAGAATCTCCCTGGACTTCGGCCCCTGGAGGGATAGCATGACGATCTCCCGGGTGGCATCTATGATCTCTACCTCTTCGAAATCCTCGAGATAAGGCTGGAAATGTCTCCAATCTTTTTCAGCGTTGGCCGCGTTCACCACCAACAGGTATTCGTCCGTGACAAAACGATACAGATAGGCATCATCCACAGCCCCACCCCTTTCGTCCGGGATAAGGGTATACTGGGCACCCGTCATCCTCGGATCCAGGGCCTCGGCATTGTTTGTCAAGACATGCTGGAGAAACCCCAAGGACCCTGCCCCCTTGATGATGAATCGACCCATATGGGAGATATCGAAGAGTCCTGCCCCTCGGCGGGTCGCCAAATGTTCCTCTACGATGCCGGTCTGATAGAATACGGGCATCTCCCACCCGGCGAATTCCACCATTTTGGCGCCGAGTGCCAGGTGCCGGCCATGCAAGACGGTTCGTTTATGCTCACTCATAGGTCAGCTCTCCTTCTCTTCCCTCGGCTTAAACGCTATCTCTCGCGACCAAGGTTTCAAAACACGATTTGAAAAGGCTCTTCGAAGGCATGTCCCCTCCCGAGAGGAGGGTCTCAGGGGGTTTCAACAACCTCCTTGCGGTTCAGGTCTTCCATCCGTCGAAGACGGAAAAGCAACTTCAGCCATGAATGGGCCGGCCCAAGGCTTTAAAGGAAGCCTCCATCATGATCTCGGGAAGTGTCGGATGTGCATGGATAGTGGCGGCAAGATCTTTTACGGTACAACCTAACTTCATGGCCAGCGTACCCTCTGCAATCAGGTCGCCGGCCCCGGGTCCCACGATATGAACACCCAGAATTTTCCCTGTCTCGGCCTCTGAGACGATCTTGGCCTCACCCGCAATCTCTCCTAAAACATGGGGCTTGCCCAGCTGACGAAAAAGGACGCTGTCCGATCGAACGCAATACCCCTGCTCCCTTGCCTGCTTCTCAGTGAACCCCACATCGGCAACTTCTGGAGAGGAAAAAATGACGGAGGGCACCACGTGATAGTCCATTTCCGCTTTTCCTCCCACCGCATTTTCGACTGCCACCAGGCCCTCGCTGGATGCCACATGGGCAAGCATAACCTTGGACGGTCCAAGGACGTCCCCGATCGCGTATACATGCTGAACGCTGGTCTGCATCGCTTCGTCAGCCGCGATCCATCCCTTATCGTCCGTCCTTACCCCTATTTTCTCAAGGCCCACGTTGTCGGTGTTAGCCTTTCGACCGATGCACAACAGGACCTTCTCTGCCACGAGGGTGAGTGGACGCCTCTCTCTTTCCTTGATCTCTACCGCAAAGGCCGAGGGTCCGACGGTGATGCGGCATCCTTCAATATCCTCCTCAACCTTATTCACGGTCCTGTTGACCAAAAGCTCTATCTTGTGTTTTTTCATTTCCCGCTGAATGACCTTGGAGCTGTCTTCATCGACCCATGGGAGGGGAAGTAGACGATTCATGGCCTCTACGACCGTCACCCGGGAGCCAAGGGATGAGAAGATAAAGGCAAACTCACAACCGATGACCCCACCGCCGACGATGAGCAAGGATTTTGGGATCTCCCGAAGGACCAGGGCGTCATTGCTGGAAAGGATATTTTTTCCGTCAAAGGGAAAGGCTTCAAGATCAAGAGGCCTGGAGCCAAGGGCCAGTATCAACTTGTCCCACGGCACCTCGACGATGCCTCCATTTTCAAGCTTTACGACACTGAGATGCATCCTTTCGATCGTTCCAGTCCCCCGCAGATACCTGATTTTATGGTGATCGAAAAGCTTGAGGATTCCCTTGGCCTGGTTCTCTACAACGGTCTCCTTCCTGGCCATCAGGGCCTCCATGTCGACCTGGACAGAACCATCAACGGCTATGCCGAATTCCCCGGCCCTCTTGAATTTTCCAACCAAATCCGCCGTCGTCTTCATGACTTTTGAAGGGATACAACCCCA
>JAZDGZ010000499.1:0-6399 GCA_043806375.1 Pseudomonadota bacterium
TGGTTACGTTTGAAGATGACTTGCTATCCCGAAGTTATGTCGAAGAAACGTCTTTAGCCTGGCCAATCATTATCGATGAAACTCGAGAACTGTATCGAAGTTATGGAATGCTTTCTGCTTCTTTTTGGGATATCTGGGGTCCAAGAACCTGGTTTACCTACTTAAGAGAAATCATTAGAGGACAGAAATTAATAAAATCAGAAGCAGATATCATGCAGCGTGGAGGAGATGTATTGGTCGACCCAAACGGTATCGTACAGATGCACCATGTGGGTAAAGGGCCGGCAGATCGCCCGAGTGTTCAAATGATTCTTAAAATAATTCATGAGTGGCACGGTGAACAGAACCGTTTGGTTCTGGATTAGAATGTGAAATGGCACCATTCTTCAGGATTTACATCTTTTGCTGGACCGCTGCCTGTTTCGTCGCCCTCTTTCTATTGATTAAGGAGCGAGAGACGATCGGCTTGAGCCGCCGGGAATACTGGCGATTCATATTCAAGCCGTGGCGGCTGATGACATTTGCAGTGGCCAGTTTTGGCATGATCGTCATAGCCCCTCACACAGGCGATCCCACATGGGATTATTTTGATGCTTTTTTCATGTCGACTTTGACCTATTTGACATCCCCTTGGGCGATAGGCGCCATATACAATGCGGGAAAAAGAAAAGCGAAGCTATCGCATGCTTTTATCGCTCTTTGCGTATGGATGTTTTCAGCGAGCTGGTCTTATGATCTTTATCTTGTGTTAAGAGACGGCGACTATCCGGTGACCTGGTTTTCGAATATTTTGGCATCTTCGGTCTTATATATTTCGGCGGGTCTCTTTTGGAGTCTGGACTGGATTCAGGGCAAGGGGGTAACCTTCGCCTTTTTGGAAAACAACTGGCCTTATAGTCCCTCTAAATCACCTTTTTCCAAAATAGTGTGGTATGCCCTGCCTTTCATGGCGCTCGTATCTTTCTTGATATTATATTTTTTCTGGTTCAAAGCAGGTATTTGAAGAGGTGGCATACCACTATAGGATGGGATGCGGTTCTGGCCGCGATGGAGTGGGCAGATGAATCCTTTGAAATTTTGGTAGCTGAGACGAAAGTTGCGATCGGCGTCGTGGCAGAACCGCCGCGATGTGATCCAACAGTTGGCCGGCTCGGCCGATCCGCAGGCGGGCGAACTCCTGGCTACGGCCCTTGGCGATGGGGACGACGTCATCGCCCGCGAGGCGGCTGAGGCCTTGGCGCGAAAACGGACGCCGGACGCCCTGGAATCGCTGACCAGGCAGGTGAGGGACGGTTTGATGCTGCGATCCATACCGGGCGGGGCGACCAACCAGTGGCGGTTTGAGAGCCTGGTGAGGGCGTTGGCCGAGTACGGGCCTGCGGCGGTGGAGACGTTGATCGCGGTGGTTCAGAACAGGGATGCGGAAGTCGCTGCACGGGGCAGGGAATTCGAAGGCTCGGGCGCTGTCGCGGCCATCGAAGCGTTGGAAAAAGTGGTCGATCCGCGGGCTATGAGCGCACTGGCCGGGCGGCTCAAGGAGAATGGTCTTGGCTATTACGCCGCAAAGGCGATCGCCGAGTATGGCGCGGCAGGAGAGGATCTGCTGGTTTCGAAGTTGAAGGATGCGAACCCAACCGTCCGGCAGCATGCGGTTCATACGCTTGGTCAGATGGGCAGCCCCCGGCCGGTGCCGTTGCTCTGCGAGTTGCTCGGGGATTCGGATGCGGAGGTGCGCGGTCTGGCAGCCAGCGCGCTTGAAAGCCTTGGGGATAGCCGGGCAGTGGAGCGGCTCGCGCCTCTCCTGGAGGACAGGGATTCGAATGTGCGGGCCCGAGCGGGTGCGGCGTTGGAGAAGCTGTCGTGGAGGCCGGTCACGGAACACGATGGCGATCTGCTGGCCATCGCCAAGGGGGAAATCCACCGGGCCGCCATCCAAGGGCCGGAGGCGATCCGGCCGCTGCTGAGGGAGTTGGCGGCCTGTTATGGGTTCGAGGGAATGGCGAAAAAGGATGACGCGCTGGCGATGCAGCAGCTCGGATGGGCGATGCGCAAAGAATCGGGACTGTTGCCCACACTGGACTCGCTCCTGCCGATGGTGAAGGCTTTGGAGCGGATTCTGGAACGCGACGGCGCCGAAACCGCCGAGGCCGATCTGCGGATGCTGATGCAGATGCCGGACCTGAAGGTGCAATACATGGCACAGGTCGTGCGGGAAAACTACCATTCCGGAGCGGAGTACACGGAGGAAGTGCTGACTGAGACGTCGGTCGATTGCGGCCGAGTCCGGTCGCTGGCCGGAAATCATTTGCCCTCTTCCGGCGAAAAATTATGATTTTTAAGCCTGGATTGCCCCCGTACCAAGTACGGGAGGAATGACGCGAAAGAAAGGGGTCGTCGACAGGAGTCAACGGTTTTTTGGGAACCCCTCGCCTTATGAAGGTAAGACCTGCAGGACCACCACCTGATCAGACGACCCAAATCCACCGCCTAATTCTTGAACCATTAATGGTCTCGGTAGGTTTGGGACGATTCCTGATCACCAGAAAGGCGTCAGAGTCTGCAAGTTGAGCTTGCGAAATCCCGCTTGCGGGGGCGCCGAGGAGCGACGACTGAGGCGTATGAGCCAATACGCCGCAAGCCTGCACCCGCGAAGGCGGGTGGAGGAGCGAGCGCTTGCCAGCCTCTGGCTGGAAGGCAACGCCGCAGATGATGCCTTTCTGGTGGATCAGGGACGACTTTCCAAATTGACACACCAGGTAAAATCACCTATTTTATGACTCCCGTAAAGGGACCGGGTATGGCTTCATACCCCACCTGCCTCTGCAGTCGGCAGGGGGAAGGGTGAAAATGAACAAACACTTGACGCACCCTTGACTTGTTCAATGGATAATAGGAGGAGGACCTTACATGAACAGATACACGAATGCTTACATCCCTTATGGCGGCTACTACTCGACCCCGTTCTCTCGCTGGCAGGGGAGTATGCAGTACGACAACGCAGTGAACCTGGGGGCCGCTACGGCAAGAAGATGGTTCCTGGAGAAGAGAAACATAGACCCCACCATTGTCGATTACCTTTATTTCGGGGCGACCGTTGCCCAGAATCACTGGTTCTGCTCTCACAATTGGGCCAGTGCCATGCTTACGGATGACAAAAAATTCGTCCCTGGCCTGTTTGTCAACCAGGCGTGCTCCACATCCACGACCGCCATCAACCTGGCCGCGAAGGATATCGAGCTGGGCGTCTATGAAGTGGCCTTCGGCCTCATGACCGACCGCTGCTCCAACGGGCCCCACACCACCTGGGCAGACCCGCTCGGTCCGGGGGGGCAGCCGGACAGGGAAGACTGGAACATGGACAACTTCGGCGGGAGCCCGCGTCATCGCGCTGCCATGCTGGAGACCGCCGAGAACGTGGCCAAGGAAATCGGGATCACGAAGGAGGAATGCGATGAGGTGGTCCTGAGGCGCTTCGAGCAGTTTATGGAGGGGCGGGCGAATGACAGGGCCTTCCAGAGGCGCTATATGTTTCCGCTGGAGGTCACGGTCAGCAGGAAGAAGACAAAGCTCGTGGAAGAGGACGAGGGGTGGACCCCGACCACGGCCGAAGGCCTGGCAAGGCTTAAACCGGTGCGGCCTGAGGGGTGTCTTACCTACGGCGCCCAGACCTTCCCTGCGGACGGCAACTGCGGCATCATCGTCACCACGAGGGAGAGGGCCGGGGAACTGAGCACGGATCCCAAGACGGAGATACAGATCGTCTCCTACGGTTAATCCAGGGTCTTGCCCACCCGGCGGACGGCCAGGGTCATCACGACCAGGCCTATGGCGAGGAGGGCGGCCATGTGGGGCCAGAGGATCTCCAACCCGGACCCCTTCAAAAAGATGTCCCGAATGATCACCAGGAAGTAGCGCAGGGGGTTGAGGTAGGTGGCGTACCGGATGAGGGTGGGCATGTTGGCGATGGGGAAGATAAATCCCGAGAGAAGGATCAGGGGGAAAATAAAGAAAAAGGTGGTGACCAGGGCCTGCTGCTGGTTCCGGCTGATGGTAGAAATGAAGAGGCCCAGGGCGAGAAGCGAAAGGAGAAAGATCAGGAGAGAGAAGAAGAGCAGCATGACGCTTCCCCTCATGGGCACTCCGAACCAGAACACGCCGACGCTGGAGACCAGGGCCACCTGAAAGATGCCGATCATGGCAAAGGGGAGGGTCTTTCCGAGGATGAATTCGACTGGCCTGATGGGTGTGACCATGATCTGTTCCATGGTGCCGATCTCTTTTTCCCGAACCACGGCCATGGCGGTCAGGTTCAGGATGGATACCATGATGACGAGTGCGATGATGCCGGGGACATAGAAATTCCGGGAGACCAGGGCCGTGTTGTACCAGACCCTGATCTCCGGACGGACCATGCCCTCGGCGCCCGCCGGTATGATCTTCTTGAGAAAGGGGTTCTTGTCAAGCCGCATCCTGAGCCTTTCCCGATTGAATCCTTCTATGATCTGGGAGGAGTAGCTCTGGACCAGGGAGGCCGTGTTGGAGTTTGTCCCGGCCACGATGACCTGGACGAGGGCCGTACGGCCGCTTCCGACCCTCTCGGCCAAGTCGGGTCCGAAATGGAGGGCCGCACTGGCCTTGCCCCTGTCTATGAGCGCGGTCATCTCTTCGGGGCTCTGAACCCGAGACACAAACTTGAAGTAGCCGGAGGAAGAGAAGGCGGAGGCAAGCTCACGCGAAATCCCCGAGTTGTCTTCGTCGTAGAGGGCCATGGGGATATTCTTCAGGTCCAGGTTGGCGGCATAGCCGAAGGCGACCAGCTGGAGAAGGGGCGGTAGAATGATGAGAAACCTCAGGCGGGGGTCCCTCAGGGCCTGAAGCACCTCCTTGATCAAGAAAACCTTCACCCTCAGAAACATGAATCCCATCACATGAGCCTCTTGGAAAATCGTTTTCTCGCCAGGTTCAGGACCAGCGCGGCGTAAATGACCAGGGCCAGAAACTGCGGCCACAGGACTTTGAGCCCCACGCCCTGGAGAAAAAGCCCTTTCAGGATTTCGACAAAATAGCGGGCAGGGATAATGATCGTAATCCCCTGGAGGACGATCGGCATGTTTTCAATGGGGTAGATGAACCCCGAGAGAAGAAAGGAGGGCAGGAAGGCGCTCAGCATGGCGAGTTGACCGGCCTGCAACTGGGTTTTGGAGATCACCGAGATGAAGAGCCCCCAGGAGAGGGTGCCGATGAGAAAGATCACGGCCGTCACAAAAAGGTCCAGGTAGCTTCCGCGAAAGGGCACCCCGAAGATGAGGACCCCGGCGCCCACGACAAGGGCCATATCAGCGATACCGACAACGAGATAGGGCAGGAGCTTGCCGATGAGCAGCTCGATGCTCGAGAGAGGCGTGGAGATCAGCTGCTCCAGTGTGCCTGTCTCTCTTTCCCTGGATACGCTCAGGGCGGTCATGAGGGTGCAAATGGCCATCATGATGACGGCGGTGAGGCCGGGGATGATAAAATTCTTGCTCTTGAGTTCGGGGTTGAACCACACCCTGATTCGGGCCTCGAGAGGCATGTCCACCATCTTGAGCCCGGCATGCCTGAGGCGCTTTTCCTGGACGGCAATGTCGAACCGTGCGGCCACGGCCCTGAGATATCCCACGGCAATGGAGGCGGTATTTGAATCCGAGCCGTCAAAGATGGCCTGGACAGGCGCCTTGAGCCCTTGCTTGATGCTGGAGGCAAATCCCTTTGGGATGACCAGGGCCAGGAGGGCCTCCCCCCGGGCCAGGACCGCATCGATCTCCGACTCCCGCTCGAGGTTTCCCACGGCCGTGAAGTACCGCGAATCGGTGAGGAGATGGGTGAATTCGCGGGAAATGGGGGTCCGGTCGATATCCAGGACCACGGTGGGGATACGGTCCACGTCCAGGCTGAGGGCATAGCCGAAGAGAAAGATCATCATGAGAGGAATGAAAATGACGGCTACAAGGCTTCGAATATCACGCACCATCAAGGTGAATTCCTTTTTGGTCAGGGCCTTTATCCTGCGGATTCTCATGGTCTCTCCAATGTCCTCGGGCCGACGAGGGCCACAAAGACATCTTCCAGGGTGGGTTCGATCCTCTTGATCTGATCAACGGCCACTCCCGCCGAGGAAAAGTAGGGGGAGAGGTAGGCCTCTCCTCCAACGCCCTGCCTGAGCCTCACGTGAATGACCCGTCCGAAGACCGCGGCGTCAAGGACTTCTTCCGCCTCTGTCAGGGCCTCCACGGCGGCCAGGGCATCCGAACTCCCCACCTCATAGATGCGCCCCTCGAGGTATTTTGTTTTCAACTCGCTGGGGGAACCGAGGGCAATGAGCCGGCCGCGGTTGATGAGGCCGATCCTGTTGCAGTATTC
>JAZDGZ010000500.1:0-5201 GCA_043806375.1 Pseudomonadota bacterium
ATGTTGGCCTCTGCACTTACAGTCGCCACCCTCTTGCTCATAACATCTTTCGCACTGATCATCCTTTTCCTCCCTTCAGTTTCTTTGGTCGCCTTTTCTATAATAGGACTACCGGGGCTTAAATGAGAAAACGAACAACAACATGTGAACAAAGTGAACATGATCCAGATTGCAAGAATGACCGAAAATTGCCACATCCCGTTGGGTTGGAATTATGTAAGACCCGTGCTCGTCACTCCGGTCCCGCACTGGATGCGGGACCGGAATGACGGGAGAAGGAAGTCGCAGTCGACATAAGTCGACGGTTTTTCGGGAACCCCTCGCCTTCGAGGCGAGGGAGGATCAGGCGTAACCCACTCTTATTACATAAATCGATAAGCTTAAATTTATGTAATTATATTTAAATTAACCACGAAAGTCAATCCTGCGTTCTTCTGACTAAAGCCGATCCAGGGGCAGACTCCTTCTCGGCCCCCACACGATTTGTGCAACAGCACGTACCCCGATCTCTTGTTGTTTATCCTGCTGCTTGTCAGGCGCATTGTGTGGGCTGGAAATGCCCTTACCAGCCTCTTCTCTTGCATATTTTCCGCCTTTTATATACCGTTTTAATCTGGTATCCTGATCCGAGCGGAAACCGGCCCCCGGCCGGGAACCCGTGAGAAAAGGAAGAGTATGAGACGGATCTATCTTGACCATAACGCCACCACCCCGCTTCACCCGCAGGTCCTGCAGGAGATGATGCCATACCTCCAGGATGGGTTTGGAAACCCTTCGAACACCCACTGGTTCGGCCGGGAGGCGCGCAAGGCCATGGACCGGGCGAGGCAACAGGTTGCCGATCTCATCGGGGCTGAGCCGGACGAGATCGTGTTCGTGAGCGGCGGCACGGAAGCCGATAATCTTGCCATCCAGGGACTGGCCGCCCGGGCAGGAGAGGGGGCCCGACACGTGATTACGACCCCCATAGAGCACCCGGCGGTCCTCGATACCTGCAGGTTTCTTGAGCAAAAGGGATTTCGCATCACCTATCTTCCGGTCGATGAGTTTGGAGTGGTTGATCCCGAGGCAGTGGCCGGCGCCGTTACCCCGGAAACTTCTCTCATCACTGTGATGCTTGCCAACAACGATGTGGGGACCATCGAGCCTATTGCCAAGATCGCAAAGGTCGCAAGGGAGAAAGGGGTCCCTTTTCATACGGACGCGGTGCAAGCCGTGGGGAAGATCCCCGTGGATGTCCGGGAACTCGGGGTAGACCTGCTCTCCCTGTCCGGGCACAAAATCTACGGTCCCAAAGGGGTGGGTGCCCTTTATATAAGGAAAGGGGGGGAACTTTCCCCGCTTTTGCACGGAGGGCATCAGGAGAAGAGCAGGCGCCCCGGCACCCAGAACGTGCCGGCCATAGTGGGGCTTGGTAAGGCATGCGAGATTGCGCGGCAGGAGCCGAAGGAGACCAATGCAAGGACGGCTTATCGACGCAACAGGCTCCAGGCGGAAATTCTGAAGCGCATACCCAATGTGAAGGTCAACGGTCACCCCAAGGACCGGCTGCCCAACACCCTGAACATGAGTTTCTCCTTTGTGGACGGCGAGTCGATCATGATGGGTCTGGACACGAAGGGGATCGCCGTATCCACAGGGTCGGCCTGCAGTTCCGGCAGCACGGAGCCGTCGCACGTGCTGACTGCCATGGGCCGTAGCGCCCGGGAGGCCCTCGGGTCCGTCAGATTTTCCCTGGGAAGAGAGAGCGCCTTGGAGGATGTGGACACAACAGTAGGGGCGCTTTTCGAGGTGGTGAGCCGGCTGAGGGAAAATCTCCATGACTCGGAGAAGCAACTCTACAAGACCAGGAGTGGTTGTTGAGGCCGTGCGCCTGAGGACGCTCCCCCGCTCATCCAGCCCCCAGGCTCGCTATCCTGCTTCACCTTTTTGTCGGTGTCCCCTCAGCCCGGCCTTTCATCTTTCTGAACCTGTAAAAGGCATCCAGAAAAAGCTTGTCCGTAGGTGTGTTGAACAAAAAGGCCCTTATCTCTCCTGAATCGGCTCTGACGGTGACCGGGGCATATTCGCTTTCACGGTCCTCCCAAATCAGTTCTCCCTGCAGGGTCCGGTTGAGAATCGCTTTTTCAAGCACGTCGCAGTTTATCATCAGGCGCAAAATGAGATTCCCCTCGGGGGTGATCTCGTACTCCCATACGAGAAAAAAACCCTTCGGCAAATCGTCGGTGCCTGAAGGACTCTCGACGTTTAAAAAGGTCCTGGCGCCGAGCTTCGAGGCGTACAGGTTAAATTGGTTTGTGGAGTTTTCCACGAGGACCTTCATGACATTTTTCCCGCCCTGCCTGATGTGCCAGGACACCTCGCCTACCTGCGTGACCGCTTTTCCTTCTGAATAAAGCTCTCCACGCCATGTTCCGATCAGGCGTTGGTCCACCTGAGTCCTTTGAATATCAAAGATCGGGTTGGACCAATAAACCTCTCTGCAGGAACATAATGAAAGGAAAACAACAAGGAGACACAAAATTCTGCGCATAAGCCACCCACCTTTCTCAGGACTCCTGCGGAGATGGAAAGACCCAGGAGCTAGACCCCTTTATCATCCAATATCCGGTAACGAGTGTCTGGAATCCAGCGACCGGCATCCAGCAGGAGTCCAGAAGTTCACTGGCCTGCAAAGGCCTGGATTCCCCGGTCAAGCCGGGGAATGACGGGAAAGAAAGCGGCAGTCGATTTCAAATCGACCCTTTTTAAACCCTTCGTCTTATAGCCGAGGGTAGTTTAGTTCATAATTTTACGGGCGTCCTCGTTTATCTCGCCCCTTTTCGTAAAAAAGTGGTATAATTGCTGAAATCAAACTTGGAGGGGTTCCGGAAATGGCCGAAAAAGACATGTTTGATACCTTGATCATCGATTCCCTGGTGAAGTGTGTGAACGAAGAATGTAACCGGATTTCGAGTGGACCTGAGGTCGATGAAAACAACGGGAAGTGTCCCTATTGCGGAACCCAGCTCGCCAAACCCAAATTCCCGCCTGACGAGGCTGATCTCACCTCCTGAAGGGGTGCACGGACTGTCGCCCAAAGCCATTCTAAGCCGTTTAAGCAATATCCGGTCACGGTTTGCCCCCGGTGTTATGACGAAGTGATGCCCCCTAAGGTAAAGGCTTGAGGTCATCCAGCAACCGTGTGAATGCCACTGCACGCACTTTTTTATCCAGGGGGAAGGTCTGATCCCCACCATGAATGACATCCAACCCTTTCAGCTTTAGATCCACGAGCGCGTTCCGCATGGACGGGGTTATCTGCGGCGAGCTCGTACGTTTGATCTCAAAGCCGATCTTATGCCTTCCCCTGACGACGAGAAGATCCAGTTCGGCCCTTGTATGGGTTGCCCAGAAAAAGCATTCCTCGGTCCGGGCGCCCAAGTGGCGGATAACTTCATGAATAACAAAGCCCTCCCACGAAGCGCCCATTTTTGGGTGCCCCTCCAGGTCCCGGAATGTCCTGATGTTCAGCAGGCTGTGAAGCAATCCGGAGTCCCCGATATAGATCTTGGGGGCCTTCACCTGCCGCTTGGAAATATTTTCATGCCACGGCGGCAATTGCCGGACGACCAGCCCTGAAGTCATCAAATCCAGGTAATTGCGAACAGTCGTATCAGCGACCCCAAAAGACCGGCCGAATTCGGAGGCGTTCCAGGTTTGGCCATGATAGTGTGCAAGCATGCGCCAGAAACGATCCAGTGTTGTGGAGCGTATGGTAATCCCAAGCTGTGGAAGATCCCTCTCAAGGAAGGTCCGGATAAACCCCCTCCGCCACTCCTCGCTCTCGCTGTGGGTCCGGGCGAGATAGGACCGGGGAAACCCGCCTCGTAGCCAGAGTTGCTTGTGATGGACAGGCCCGATCTCATCCAGAGAAAAACCGTTCAGTTGGTGGTAGAAGATACGGCCGGCAAGCGTCTCTGAACCCTGACGGAGCAGGCCGGGTGACGCGCTTCCGAGTATCAGAAAACGGCTTGGCCTCCCCGGCCGGTCCACGAGCACACGCAGCACCGGAAACAAGTCCGGAAGCTGTTGAACCTCGTCGATAACAATTAGACCTTTCAGATCCTTCAGTGCGAGCATGGGATCTGCGAGCCGCGCCAGGTCTTCCGGGTTTTCCAGGTCAAAGTAAGAGACCGCTTCGCCAATGCTGTTGATCAGGCTTCGTGCCAGCGTTGTCTTTCCCACCTGGCGGGCACCGATGATCCCCACGACGGGATGCCGCCGTAGCAATCCTTTCAATGTTTCAACTTCATGTCCTCTCGGTACCATGGGGGAAAAGATACCTTGAAAGTTCGGTTCTGTCAACCGAGATTTCAAGGTTGTCTTCCTGCCCTCCGCGTCCTCGTAGGGCCGGCCGCCGTGCCGGCCGAACGATCTTTATTTGACCATCATGACAGGGCAGGGCGCCAGGATGCCGACCTGGTAACTGATGGTGGCCCAGCCCTCGCCCGTATTGAAGTTCTCTATCCTGTGGGAACTCAGTATAATCAGATCAATGTCATGCTCATGGGCAAACCGGATAATCTCGGGCACCCGTTTTCCAATGACAATCTCCCTGCTAATGCGGGGCCCCTCGCTTTCATAGGGCCCTGCGATGTCGTCTATCATTCTCAGGGCCCGTTTTCTCAGTTTTTCGTAAAAACCCAGGAAGTCTTCGTCTTCAGCCCCTTCGATCATCTCGATCACGTGGAGGAGCGTAATCGCCGCCTCATTAGTTGAAGTCATCGCCACCGCTATATCAAGGGCTTTTTTGCTCTTTTGGGTCAGATCCGTCGGAACAAGAATATTCTTGAACATCCTCTTTACCTCTCGTTTTTCAGTGAAGGATTGTTATCCAGAAGCATATAGGTCACCTGGGCTACCGCAACCTGCCTGCCGGCATCGTCAAAGAGATCGATGGCCGCAGGACAAAGGGTCCGGCCGATCTTGATGACCTTTGCCTTTGCGGTCACGCCGCTCAGGCAGGCCGCAAGAAACCGGATATTCATGTCCGTGGTGGTCAGTCGCGAATGGGCGCCGGTCCTGGTGAGAATGGCGAAGCATGCGCAGCTGTCTGCAATGGTCATCAAAAGACCGCCGTGAAAGGATTCGAACACACCGTCGTAAATCAGCTTCCTCGGGGCCCTTGCTTCACAGTAACCATCGGAGAGGGCGAGTAT
>JAZDGZ010000501.1:0-2028 GCA_043806375.1 Pseudomonadota bacterium
ACTGTGGCCGGCCTCTATAACACAAAATGGTTCTCAGTGGAGACCGTCGTGGAATCCAGAATCGTGAGGGAATTGATCCCCCGGCTCATCAAGGAAGGGGCCGAAGGGATCATAGAATATCCTTTGAACAAGGTGATATGATGAAAAGAAAAACCAGAGGCATCCTCATAGCCCTATGCTGCTCGATCCTCCTCTTTGGTTGTGCTACGAACATGACGGCCGACAAGAAAACCGCCCTTGCAAAGGAACAGCTGGGAAATTCTCTTGTCAGGGAAGGGGACTACCAGGGTGGTCTCAAACAGCTGATGGAGGCGGCCAAGCTCGATCCGGAGAGGGCGAGCCTCCAAAACGCGATCGGCTACACCTATCAAGGGCTGAGGGATTTCGATAAGGCGGCCTCGCATTACAAGAAGGCCCTGGATCTCAAGCCGGACTATCCGGAGGCACAGAACAATCTGGGAATCGTCTATGGCGTCCAGGGCAGATGGGATGAGGCCATTCCGCTCTTTCAGGAGGCCGGAGAGAACGTCTTCTACAGGACCCGCCATTTTGCCTACGATAACCTTGGTTCTGTTTACCGCACCAAGGGCGACTATCGGAAGGCCGTCGAAAACTACAAGAAGGCCGTAGAACTCTCCGCGGCTTACAGCCCCGCGTACGCCAACATGGCCCTGGCCTATGAAATGCTCCAGCAGTGGGACCTCGCCGTTGAGGCACACAAAAAGGCGATTGAGCTTTCACCTGACTTTGCGGCCTTCCATCTGAACCTCGGCAGGCTCTTCTTGAGACTCGGCCGTCAGCAGGAGGCGGCAGAGGAATTCCTCGCGACCGTTAAGGCCGATCGAACGGGCCCGTACGGCGAGGAGGCCAAGAAGCTCCTTGGAGAGATAAGAAAAACACAGTGACAGAGATGACCGCAGCGAGGGCTCGCAACATTCCTCCCTTTATCGTGATGGATGTCCTTGAAAGGGCCCAGGAACTTGAAAGGGGAGGGCGTTCTATCATTCACCTGGAGGTAGGAGAGCCCGATTTCCCCACGCCCCAATGCATCTGCGAAGCCGCGGAGAGGGCCATAAGAGACGGTCATACCCATTATACCCACAGCCTCGGGTTGAGGGAACTGCGGGAGGCCGTATGCGTACACTATGGTGAAAAATACGGCGTGAGCGTCTTCCCGGATCAGGTCGTGATCACCTCAGGCACATCTCCCGCCCTGTTCATGCTCTTTTCCGTCCTCCTGGAGGGGGGAGATGAGATGATCATCTCAAATCCCCATTACCCCTGTTATCCGAATATCACCAATTTTCTGGGTGCAAAACCCGTCTTTGTGAATGTCTATGAGGAGGATGGCTTTCAGTTTTCCGTGCGGGAGATCGAGAAAAAAATGGGGCGCCGGAGCAAGGCCATCCTCATCAATTCGCCCTCCAATCCCACAGGCACCCTGCTCTCCGAAGAGCGGATGGCACAGATCGCAGACCTGGGTCCCTACGTCATCTCCGACGAAATCTACCATGGCCTCGTCTACGAAGAGAAGGAACACTCTATTCTGGAATTTACAGACAGGGCCTTTGTCCTGAACGGATTCTCAAAGGCCTACGCCATGACCGGGTGGCGGCTCGGTTATATCATCGCCCCTCCGGAATTCATCCGACCCCTTCAGAAGATCCAGCAGAACTTCTTCATTTCCGCGGGAAGCATTTCCCAGTGGGCCGGGGTGGCCGCCCTCACCAGGGCCGGAGCCGACGTGGAACGGATGAGATCCATCTACAATGAGCGGCGGAAATACGTGATCCAAAGGGTTCGGGAACTCGGATTCGGCCTGGGTGTAGAGCCGGCAGGGGCCTTTTACTTGCTCGTGAATGCCAAACATCTGTCCGAGAACTCCTACGAGCTTGCCTTTGAGATCCTGGACAAGGCGGGGGTCGGGGTGAGTCCCGGCATTGACTTTGGCCGGAACGCAGAGGGCTACATCAGACTTTCCTATGCCAATTCCCTTGAAAACATCCGGGAAGGGCTCGATCGTATCGA
>JAZDGZ010000502.1:0-2144 GCA_043806375.1 Pseudomonadota bacterium
GATAGACTGAATCATCTGCTTGTTCCGGCCCTGCACCCAACTTATTTGCAGGATTGCAAGAATCCGACCCCAGAGGATCCGCCATTGGTCTTAGTCCAGAGGGTATGGCTTACTGGAGATCTATGGCGAGAGTTAGGGTTCAGAGTTCAACAGGAAGGTTCAAAAGAAGCTCTTCGTTGGTGGGATATTTTTCGATAAACTTCAGAAGTGATTCCATGGCTTCCGCGGGCTTCATTCCTGCCAGCATCCGTCTCATAATTGAAATACGCCGGGTTTCCTCCTCGCCGTAAAGCCGCTCCTCCTTCCGGGTGCCGCTCGCGTTGATGTTGATAGCTGGAAAGATGTGGGCTTCCGCAAGGGAACGCTCCAGAATGATCTCGCTGTTTCCGGTCCCTTTAAACTCTTCGAAGATCAATTGATCCATCCGAGAGCCGGTATCCACAAGGGCCGTGGCGATGATGGTGATAGAGCCGCCTCCCTCGATATTACGTGCCAGCCCGAAGAAACGACGTGGAATCTCCAGGGCACCGGCCCCCAAACCACCCGAAAGGGTCTGTCTTGATCTTGAGCCTTTGTGGTTGAAGACTCTGCCCATACGGGTGAGGCTGTCCACCATGACAACCACATCACGACCGCACTCCAGATCAACAAGGATATGTGCGAGCGTCATTTCGGCAAGCTCCAGATGCTCGTCCAGCTCCTGATCGCTACTGCTGGAAAAGATCTCCGCCTCCACGGTACGGCGAAAGTGGGTAACTTCTTCAGGTCGTTCATCAATCAGCAGAACTATGATCCGGGTCCCGGGATCGTCCGCATGGATCGCCCTTGTTATCTCCTCCAAAAGCTGTGTCTTTCCCGCCTTGGACGGGGAGACTATCAATCCCCGTGTCCCTTTACCCATGGGCGCCACAAGATCAACAATCCTCATGCTCGTTTCACCAGAAGCTGCCAAATGGAATCGTTCGCAAGGGTCTATGGCGGTCAAGGTTTTATAGGGCTTTCTGGCATGAAAGGCATCCGGTGTGAGGCCGGATATGGATTCCACCGAGGAGAGCACCGGTCCGGAACGGACATTCCTCACAGGACCTGTAATCGTGGCGCCCCGGACAAGACGATATTTTCGAATAAGCTCGACCGGTACCGTGACGTCACCGGACCGTCTGCGAAAGGAAAACAACGGGTCGAGTAAGACACCGCCATGTTTTCCCGTAAACTTTAGCACACCGCTCACTGTGTAGGTCATGGCAGCTATTCTTCCCCCTGAAGGCCTATCCGCCCCTTCAATGCGTCCACCTTCCTGCCGGCAGGCTGCTGTTTAACCGCATGTTCAACTTTAAGCGCATCGCTTCGCGATAATTCACCGCCGGCTGCCACCCATTTTACCGGCAGACGAGAGTGAGCAAGTACACACTTTTGAACGTTACTAACGACTTAGATCGTCAGGGTCAAGATTCAGGGTTGCTCGCCTAAGATGAAGACCCTAAAGCCCTTTGCAAGACTACTTCAACGGCTTAAAAAGGTACTCAAGGCCGTTTAGTTTCACTTCATACACCATACTCAACATCCGGCCCAACTCGCCCTCAGGAAAGCCTTTTTGGGAAAACCATACGACATAGCGTTCCGGAAGATCCAAGAGAAGTCGGCCCTTGTATTTTCCAAAAGGCATGCGTGTCTTGGCTACCTTCAACATCACTTCAGAATCCAATACAGAATCTTCCATAAATTTCTCTTTGGAGGCCATACAAACCTTCCTCCTAACACTCCGTTCAGCCTTACGTTTTATTCGAAGAAGTCTTTTCCACTTCGGAAATGGATTTAGGGATATCCGGGCTCAAGATCCACGCGCCGGTTTGAGTGACAACGACATGATCTTTGATCAGGATCATGGTTAAACAAATAATCCTGACTGACACCTCCTCTTGAATACGCCTAAACCTGACCAAAATCAACTTAAAGTAAATGAAAAGCCGACATTCGGGCGGTTAGCTCACGTGATGTCAGACATATCAAAGGTCTTTCATGTGGCTGATATCTTGAGGGTCTGGGTTGATATCTGAAGTTCGAAACTCAAGTTGTTTTGGAATCTTCGGTTCCTCCTCCCCAAGTTTTCTGAGAGGCCTTTTCTTCTCCATAGTTAATTACTT
>JAZDGZ010000503.1:0-2799 GCA_043806375.1 Pseudomonadota bacterium
CCCGAAGGGAATTTTCGACGAAGAGGGGGCGGAGCAAATCATCGAGGCCACCCGCCATTTCAAAGAGCTCCCGCCGGGCAGCGTCCCCATCCACTTTAATGAAACCGGGTTTTTCAAGGAGGTCTACGACACGGAATTTGAGGTCCTCGATGCCCTGAAGAAATACGTGGACATGTGCCCCGCCTATGATCCCCATTTCTTCCGCGTTGCCGAACCCAAAGAACCCAAATTTCCTGCAGAGGATCTCGACTATGTGGTCGCCTTCAACCAAAAACGAAGTTACAGTTTCATGGAAGTGCTCGCCCGCCTTTTTGACAACAGTGAACACATGGAATTCAGACCGGGCTACGGCCGTGAGGTCTATACAGGCCTTGCAAAGATCGACGGCTTCTTGACGGGATTTATCGGAAACATTCAGGGGTTCCTGGGCCAGGATTATCCCGAATATGCCCCCTACCCTGCTATCGGCGGAAAACTCTACCGCCAGGGCCTGATCAAGATGAACGAATTTGTCAGCCTCTGCGGCCGCGATAGAATCCCTATCGTCTGGTTCCAGGATACCTCCGGTATTGACGTGGGTGATATTGCCGAGAAGGCCGAACTCCTTGCTTTGGGCCAGTCCCTCATCTATTCCATCGAGCAGACCGATGTTCCCCAAATATGCATCATTCTCAGAAAGGGAACGGCGGCCGCTCATTACATCATGGGCGGACCAACGGCCAACAACCATAATGCCTTCACCCTCGGGACTCCGACGACCGAGATCTACGTGATGCATGGTGAGACCGCTTCGGCTGCCTCCTTTGCCAGGAGGTTGGTCAAGGAAAAGGATGCGGGGAAGCCCATTCAACCCATCATCGACAAGATGAACGAACTGGCAGAAGAATACTACCGCAAGTCTCGTCCCATCTATTGCGCCAAGAGGGGTTTCGTGGATGAGATCGTCTCTTTGCCCGATCTGAGAAGATATGTGGTCGCCTTTGCGGGTTGTGCCTATCAGAACCCGACGTCGATATGCCCGCATCACCATCTCATGCTCCCAAGAATCATCAAGGGATAGTCACATCCGGTTGAGCCCGGCTACGGGCTCAACCTTCCCTCTTCAGGAGGCCTGCCATGAAGATCGGGATCCCTAAAGAGATCAAGCCTTCGGAAAGGCGGGTCGCCGCCACCCCGGCAAACGTGAAGGCCCTGGGCGATCATAACCACCAGGTCTTTGTGGAAAGGGGTGCGGGAATCGGGTCCGGGTTTTCCGACGAGGCCTACCTACAGGCAGGAGCCATATTGTCGGAGGGGCCTGAGGAGGTCTGGGCCGAGGGCGATATGATCGTGAAGGTCAAGGAACCCATAGGCAAGGAATTTGATTTAATGAGGGCGGGACAGATCCTTTTCACTTATCTTCACCTCGCCGCCGGTCGGGATCTCACAGACAGGGTTCTTGCGAGGGAGATCGTCGGAATCGGGTATGAAACAGTTCAACTGGATGACGGCACCTTGCCCCTCTTAGCGCCCATGAGCGAAGTGGCCGGCGCCCTGTCCGTCCAGATGGGCGCCTATTGTCTGGAGGCCAAGAACGGGGGCATGGGCATCCTTCTTTCGGGCGTTCCCGGTGTCAGGCCGGCCCGGGTAACGGTCATCGGCGGTGGTGTGGCGGGTTTGGCTGCTGCCACGGTCGCCTCCGGCATGGGGGCCCGGGTCTCCATCCTGGATATCAATCCCACCAGGCTCAGGTACATTCGTGACGTCATGGGCGGCAGGGTGGTGACGATCAGTTCCAACCCTGCGAATATCGAGGAGGAATGCCTCTCAAGCCACCTCGTGATCGGGACCGTTCTTATCCCCGGGGCTAAAGCGCCGAAACTCATTCCTCGCGAACTGGTCAGGCGAATGCAGCGAGGCTCCGCCATTGTGGACATCTCGGTGGATCAAGGGGGCTGCGCGGAGACCACGAGACCGACAACCCACGAGGATCCGATCTACGTGGAGGAAGGGGTGGTTCATTACTGTGTGACCAATATGCCGGGTGCGGTCCCCAGGACCTCAACGATCGCCCTCACAAACGCGACATTTATTTACGTCCTTGCTTTGGCGGACAAAGGCTGGCAAAGGGCGGTTGCCGCCGACCCTTCATTGAGGCGAGGGTTAAATGTCTTCGACGGAAAGATCACCTGCGAGGCCGTTGCTGAAAGCTTCTGCCTCCCCTGCACTCCCCTCAAGCTTTAGCAGTGAAGCTCCCCGCGCTTCTCGGAGCAAAGCGGAGATTTATCCGCCCCTGGAGGATCCCGCTTGCGGGGCGCGCGGGGCATCCTGGCGAAGGCGAGTGAATCGGCTCCTTTAAATCCCATGTTTTTCTATGTTGTATTATTCTCTTATCACAGGTCTGAATGAGGCTGTGATCTCTAGACGATATCTGAAAACTGCCAAATGCTTGCCCGCGCGGTCATTTCAACCCCTAAAAATCTTAGAAATTTAGGGGCGTCCCGCTCTTCCACAAGGGCTCATATATGATCCCCTAACGGGAGGGAAAAGCTGGCGAGAAGACTCTGGCCTGGATTTAAACCTAGGAGGAAAGAAATGGGAAGGAAAGTAGTGATCGCTGTCGGAAGCCCGCGAAAACGAGGCAACAGTTCAACATTGGCCGCACAGGTCGCTAGTGGCGCCAAAGCCGCTAAGGCTGAGGTGGAAACATTCCACCTTCACGGCATGAACATTAAGCCCTGCACGGCATGTGAAGGCTGCCGCAAGAAAAAACATGTTGATTGCGTGATCAAGGATGACATGCAGATCCTTTATCCGAAA
>JAZDGZ010000504.1:0-3037 GCA_043806375.1 Pseudomonadota bacterium
CTTTTCCAATGTGAGGGTTCCGGCATCCCATTTGATCGGCAAAGAGGGAAACGGATTCAGGCAGTTGATGGCCTTTTTTAATGTGACCAGGCTGCATATCTGTGCCATGGCCGTGGGCATTGCCAGGGCTGCCATGGAAGAGAGCGTGGTCCATATCAAGAAGAGACATCAGTTCGGTGTTCCCCTGGCCTCATTTCAGGTAAACCAGTTCAAGATCGCCGAGATGGCTACACAGATCAGGGCGGCCAGAAATCTCTACTATGAGGCGGCGTGGCTTACCGATCATGGGAAGATGGACCATGCCCTCACGGCCATGGCAAAATGGTTCTCAGGCCAGATGGCGGTAAGGTGCGCTGATGAGGCACTCCAGATGCACGGCGGATACGGTTACATCGACGAATACAAGGTTCAGAGGATTTACAGGGACGCAAAGATCGTAGAGATATACGAGGGAACAAAGGAGATAGAAAAGCTCATTGTGGCCAGGTCTATCCTTCGAATCTAGGAGATGATGTATTTGAGCGGCTGTCGATTGGCCGAAGAGGCAGACAGCCTGGCCAGGCCAACCAGTTTTTTGAGGGTTTCCATGGAAATCGGATGGTCTTGAAAAAATCGTCGATAGCTTCTCGTCCTACGAACCAGATCCTCCATATTTGTCCTCGCTCCATTTCTTGATGAAGGGTATAAGCTTCAGATCGGGGGGCGGCAGAGGGTAAAGGACGAGATCTTCAGGCAGAACCCACCTTATTTCGTCGCATCCCAGGGGTTTCGGTTCGCCCCTGACGCGAGAGCAGTGAAAGACGTGAAGGGAGATGGATTTGGCTTCGTATTCGTGATCTATATTCATGAGGGGTTCGTCGGCCTGCACCTCCATCCCCAGTTCCTCCCTGATCTCCCTTTCCAGACATTCCTTCAAGGTCTCCCCGGCCTCCTGCTTGCCTCCGGGGAATTCCCAGAATCCGGCCAAATGACTACCCTGGGGACGCTTCGCAATCAATAGCCTTCCCTCACGCCATAGAAGCCCTGCGGTCACATGGAAATGGGGCTTATTCATCGTCTTTTTGAAGGGGTAGCGCCCTGATTCTCAGACGGAGATATGCCTCTTCCGCCTCCTCATTCCCGGGGGAGAGATCCAGGATTTTCCTGTAAGCCTTCAATGCTTCCTGAAGTTTTCCCTCCTCTTCCCTGACCTTGGCCACCTGCAGGAGCAGATCGAGGTAGGCCTGCCCGGCCTCCTTTCGGCCGGGTGAAATCTGCCGGATCCTTTCATAGGCATCCAGGGCTTCCTGAACATTTCCTTGTTTCTCTTGAAGTTTGGCCAATTGGAACAGCACTTCCCCATCTTCAGGTTTGGCCTTTGAGATCTCTTTCAGCTGTTCTATGGCGAGATCTTCCCTGCCGGTCTTCATGTAGGCAAATACCAGATACTGTCTCAGATCGGTGTTATTGGGGTGATGTTTGAGGCCATTCTGCACGATCTCTGTCATCTCTCCAAAGTCTCCCCGCTTGTTCGAGTATTCAAACACATAGTAATAGGGGTTGATCTCTTTTGGGTTCAGTCTGATGAGTGTCTTGGCCTCTCTGAAGGCAATCTCATCCCGCTTCTCCCTCTTATAAATGTCGAACAGCAGCTTATGTATATCCACATCTTCAGGGTGTGATTTTGAATAACGTTCAAAATAGGGGGCACTCTTGGCAAGGTTGCCCGCTTCATATTCAAGGACCCCGAGGTTATATGCGACAGTCTCGTTTTTAGGATCAAGGGTGTGGACCCTCTCATAGGCCTCCTTCAGCTTCTTCTTGTTCCCCTGCTTTTCCAAGACATTGATCATAAGCAGCAAGGCCTTGATCGAATCCGGTTTCTTCCGAAGGACTTCAGAGAGATCATTTTCCGCCCCCTGAAGGTTTCCTTTCTTGAAAAGCCCTTCGGCAAGAGCGAGTCGGCTTTCCGTATCATCAGGTCTGAGTTTGACGGCACTGGAGAGGAATTGATCTGCCTTTTCCTTATCTCCCGCCTTTTCATAAAGGCTTGAGAGGTTATAATAAAGATTCACATCTTTCTTATCCATCTCAACGGCCTTCAGATACATCTCAATAGCTCTTTGGACCTGAGCGGTTTCTGAAAGGAGGTAGCCGAGAGTCTTATAAACGGGTAGTCTCTCTTCTTTGGGCACATGCTGCAACAATTCTTCATACTCCTTGATCGCCCCTGATAAATTCTTTGCCTCCTCCAAAAGGGTTGCCAGGCGGAGTCTGCTCTCCACATCACGAGGATCCTGCCTGATCAGCCTTCTCAACACCGAAATGACGCCTTCAGTAAGAGGCATGGCTTCGTAAGTTTCAAGAAGATCGAGCAGAATCCTCTTATCAGGGTTTTCCTTGGCCAGATCTTCAAGCATCCGGGCGACCTGGGACCATTGCTTTTGTGATTTGTACTCTTCAATGAGCCTGTCCCTGATTCGAGCGTCCTTGGGTGCAAAATCCCCGGCCTCTTTGAGGATCGAAATCCTGCGCGCCGGATCTATGGTCCTATTGACCTTGTCCAGCCAATCCTCCACATAGGGCTCAACCACCATGTCCACGTATCCCATGTTGTGGTTGTGATGTTTTATCTCCACCCTGAAGCGATACTGAGCAAAGGACTCTCTGTTCGGAAGCAGGGTCGCAACAGGCAGCTTTTCATAGCGAAGGGCATTCACATCAAACCCGGTGGTGACCATGCGAACGCCGACGTTAAAGGATATATTGGTTGAAATTTTGAGGACCCTTACCCTGTCTTTTGGATGGAGGTGAAGGGATTCACCATTGAGGAGCTTAAGGGGTTGGTCATTTTTTTCTATGAGTAGATAATGGAATTGGGGGGAGACATTATAAAGGCCGGGCCAAACCCACCAGACCACGGAAAAGACCCCCATCGCGAGGAGGATGATGACCCAAAAGGCCATTCTGTTTCTGCGGGAATTCTTTTTAATTCTCCTCTTCAATCACCGTCCCTTACCGGCTGAAACGCCTTTGACCTTGACCTTATCAGAAAACC
>JAZDGZ010000505.1:0-2890 GCA_043806375.1 Pseudomonadota bacterium
GCCCCCTCGGGAAGGCCGACCGTGGAAAAAGAGGGGAGGCCCTGGGAGATGTCCACCTCCACTTCAACCACATAGGCATCGATTCCTATGACAGCGCTGCTCAGAACCCTGGCCAGCATAGGGGCCATTCTCCTTGCAAGAAGTCTATTGCCCGACCTTCGGGCACGGCCCGAAGGTGGATGTGATCTGCCGACCCTTTGGTCTGCTACCCGTCGGGGCGAATCCGGAAAATCCTTTCAGGCTTGAAGAGGCGGGCCTGAGGCCGGCCTGTTGTACGGCGGGAAGGCCTTGATTCAAGGATGATCATGCACACATTTTCGATACACGAGGGGTCTCCCAACTGCAGGCAGCCCCTTGGTATGTCGCCTTCCGTTTCACAAGGCAATTTTGGAGCAGCTCTACGGAAAAAGCAAGAACTTAGAAAAAATGAGGGGCCTTTGTTGGTTTTTTTTCAAAGAACTTTACATTTGCCCTTTGAGTTGCTATAAAGTTTGATTTATTGAATTTTTTCTTATGCCATACAGGGCAATTTTGAGGAACCGCATCAAGTGCGACTCGGAAGGTCTGGCCGGACTCTCTGTTCCATCCCGATTCCGCGCGCCCGGTTCCCACACCCGGTTGGCGTTGCGAGTGGAGAACTCAAGAGGAGATCACTATGGCAAGAATCACCGTGGAGGATTGTCTGCAAAAGGTAAACAATCGTTTTGCGCTTATCCATTTGGCGGCGAAGCGCGTCAGGCAGTTGAGAAAGGGGACGAATCCGACGATCGTCTCGAAGAATAAGGACATCGTCGTCGCCCTCAGAGAAATCGCCGCCGGCACCGTAGCCAAGGTCCAGAAGACCGATCACAATTACCTCATCATCGAAGAAAATGATGACCTTTTACTCCCTGGCGAAGCCCTCGAAACGGCCGCCGAGGCCCCCGGTGACTCGGAGGAACTGGCTTCAGAGGGCAGTTGAGGATGGTCAAACGCGATTACTATGAAGTCTTAGGCGTCTCCCGTGACGCCGGGGAAGAGGAGATAAAGAAGGCCTACCGAAAGTTGGCCATGAAATATCACCCCGATAAGAACCCGGGAGACCCTGAGGCGGAGGACAAGTTCAAAGATGCCGCCGAGGCCTATGAGGTCCTGAGGAACGGAGAGAAAAGGCAGATCTACGATCGATACGGTCACGAAGGCCTGGCAGGGACCGGTTTCAAAGGGTTTTCCGGTTTCGAGGATATCTTCAGCAGCTTTGGCGATATCTTTGAGGATTTTTTCGGATTTGGGTCCAGAACCGGCAGGCGAACCGCCGGGAGGCAGGGAAGCAGCCTCAGGTACGACCTGGACATGACCCTTGAAGAGGCCTTTCACGGAAAAGAAGAAGAGATCGTCTTCAAGAAATGGTCTTCTTGTGAGTCGTGCGATGGCTCCGGAATGACACCAGGCACCCAGCCGCAGGTATGCGTCACCTGCCGCGGCAAGGGTCAGGTCATTCGGTCTCAGGGGTTTTTCCAGATCAGCACGACCTGTCCCGCCTGTCAGGGCCAAGGCAGCATTATAACGGACCCCTGCGAAGAATGCAGCGGCATGGGAAAGGTCAAAGTTCAGAAAAAGATCAGTGCCAAGATCCCTGCAGGGGTCGACACGGGGTCGCAGTTGAGATTGCAGGGTGAGGGAGAAGCAGGGGAGCGAGGAGGACCACCGGGAGATCTCTTTGTCGTTATCCGAGTGAGAGATCATGAGTTTTTTAAGAGAGAAGGCGACCACCTCTTTTGTGACGTCCCCATCTCATTTGCCCAGGCAGCCCTGGGAAGTACTATAACGATACCCGTTCTGGGAGATGAAGGAACCCGGGAGCTCAAGGTTTCGAGCGGGACACAGCCCGGGGAGATCCTCTCTCTTCCGGGCCTGGGCATGCCGAGCCTGCACAAAAGGAAAAGGGGGGATCTTTTCGTCAGAATTGCCGTCAAGATTCCTGAAAAACTGTCACCGCGTCAGAGAGAGCTTCTTGAGGAGTTTGGCGAAACCGAGGGCCTAATAAAATCAAAAAACGAAAAGAGCTTTTGGCAGAAGATCACTAACTGACAATGGGGTGAAATAGAAAACCATGTTATCCAAGAAAAAACTCGAATACTTCAAAAACTTACTGGACGGAAGGGTGACTGAACTGCTGAACGAGGCGAATAGGACCGTCAGTGGAATGACTACCCACATAGAGAACCTTCCTGATCCCACGGACAGGGCCGCCCTGGAATCAGACAGGAACTTTACCCTTCGAATACGGGATAGGGAGAGAAAGCTGATAGGAAAAATCAAGGAGGCCCTGGAGAGGATTGATGACGGAACCTACGGGGTCTGTGAACTTTGCGGGCAGGACATCTCCGAGCCCAGGTTAAAGGCAAGACCGGTAACGACCCTCTGTATTGACTGCAAGAAGACAGAAGAAGAGGACGAGAAGGTTCGAGGGCTGTAACCGAGAGGTCCCATTCGAATCCTTGAGCCTTGCCCGGACCGCCGCATGTGACCGGCTTCTTTCATTTCCGCCTCTACCCCTCTTTCACCCCCCCAATCAATAAGCTATCTGTGCCCCAAATCCCCGGCCCTTGCAACCGTTTTCAGACGGGCCCACGGCGACCAAAATTTCAAGATATAGTCCTTACACATCCGAACCGGACTATGATATGATTTTTTTATGGAAGAGAGAGAAAAGGACACGGCCAGAGGGCCTCTCCAGCAAATCAAGGCGCACGAAGAGATCATCACGACTCACATGAATGCCGATTTCGATGCCCTCGCTTCAATGATTGCGGCCAAGAGGCTCTATCCGGAGGCCACCCTCGTCTTTCCCGGGTCCCAGGAAAGAAACCTGCGCAACTTTTTTCTCCACTCCACCTCCTATATCTTC
>JAZDGZ010000506.1:0-2029 GCA_043806375.1 Pseudomonadota bacterium
AGCTTTTCAATGATCCTTCTCGCCGACAGCCCGTACTTGTCGTAGAGGTCGGCCTGGCTGCCCGACTCGGCGAACCCGGAGAGGGCAATCCAGTCAAATTGGACAGTGAGTCGCCTGCTCGCTATGACCTGAAGGACTTCCTCTTTGAGGCCGCCGTTTTCAAAATGATCGTGGACAGTGCAGATCCGCCCCGTCTCTCTTGCCCCTTCCTCGATTATGGCCGCATCGACGGGTCGAATGGTCGGCATATCAATGATCATGACACTCTCCTTGACCATTTGGGCGACCTTAAAGGCCTCGGCAAGGATGGGACCGGAGCAGATAAAAGTGACGTCGGTTCCCTTTCTGACCTTGTACCCTTTGCCGATCTCGAAGTTTGTCATGGGCGGGATGCCGTATGAATTATTCTCGCTGTAGAATAGGGGGGAGGGGTTCCTTCCCACTCGAAAATAGACCGGACCTTCATGGAGAAGGACCTTCTCAAAAAGGATATCGGCCTGAAGGGCATCAGAGGGTTCGATGATCGTAAGGTGAGGGAGTACGCGCATGCAACCCACGTCCTCGATGGCCTGGTGGCTGACCCCGTACTCTCCCAGCGCAGCCCCGGTATGGCTTCCGATGATCTTGACGTTGAGCCTGGGGTAGGAGATATCCTGGCGAACCATTTCCCAGGCGCGGCCCGTGGAGAAGATGCCGAAGCTGTTCACCACGGGGATTTTGCCGCAGCTGGCCATGGCCGCGCCCATGGTCATCATGTTTGCCTCCTGGACCCCCAGGTTGATTGACCGGCGGTTAAGGGGGTCCGGGGCCTCTTCCGGGTATTGTTCGATAAATTTGGAGGTCCCGCATGCGCCGGCCAGATCGGCATTCAAAACAAAAATCTTCTCATATTCGCCTAATCTGGCCAGGGCATTGCCGTACCCCAGTCTCGTGGCCGTAGGCTCCGTGTAGGCAGGTGCCGGGTTTTTCCGGATGATCTCTTCCAGGTCCTGGCCTTTCTCCTGAGGCCGGCGCTTGTCCAGGGGTTTCACCTCTATCTCCTGAGGTCTTCGTGCGGCCACTCTCTCTTGGATACGTTGGATCTTTGCCGCAAAGTCTCTTTCGGCCCGGCCGTATTCATCCATGTTCAAGGGGATGGCGTGAAAACGGCACACATTTTCGCAGTCGGCAATGCCCTTTCCCTTGGTGGTATTGGCAATGATCATCACAGGCCTTTCGTTTTGGGGACGCGTCTTTTTGAAATAATGCAAGGCCTCGATGATCTCGTAAAAATCGTGTCCGTTGATGACCTTGACGTCCCAGTTAAAGGCCCTGAATTTTTCGTCAAGGGGGTCCAGCCGGTTAATGTTGTCGGTACAGCCATCTACCTGAAGGCGGTTGTAATCAATGATACCGCAGACGTTGTTGAGCCTTTTGTTGGGGATGGCAAGAGAGGCCTCCCAGGTCATTCCCTCCTGAAGGTCTCCGTCTCCAAGAATGGCGTAAACATGGTAGTCGTAGCCGTAGACTTTGGCATGGAGGGCCATGCCTGCAGCGGCGGAAAGGCCATGGCCCAAAGAGCCCGTGCTGAAATCGACCCCCTTGGTTCCGTGTTCGACGGTATGACCGTTTTCCTTAAAAACCCTGTACATGGCCGGGTGCCCCTCAAGAGGAGAGTCTATCTTTCGGTAGATCTTGAGGAGATCCTTACTGAAAAAGCCCGCCTCCGCCAGGGTCGCATAAAGGGCGGGCGCAGCATGGCCTTTGCTCAGGACGAGACGATCCCGGTCGGGCCACAGGGGATCGCCGGGATCAACCCTCATCAGGGTCTCCCAAAGGCCGGTTTCAGGGTCATAAGTTTTTCCAAAATAGAGGGCGGCAAGGATGTCAGCGATTGAGAGAGAGCCGCCCGGGTGCCCTACCTTTGACTTGGTGATGCTTTCAATGGCACTGGTTCGGATTCTTGTGGCGATCAACTCGAGCCGATCCATTTCACCGATGCTGTCCAAAAACTCCCGCTGTGACATGCTTCTCAGCCTTTCCCGTGTCG
>JAZDGZ010000507.1:0-3895 GCA_043806375.1 Pseudomonadota bacterium
CTATGCGATCATCTCGAGGAATGCCTGGATTCTTGTCTTGAGCTGACCAGTGGTTCCGGCCGAGTAAAGATCCTCCAGATAAAGAAGGGGAACTTTGATGGACTCATAATAGGCCTTTCTCGCAGGAACCTCAAACCCGAAGGGGTCGCAGAACTTGTAAACATAGAGGATCGCACCATCCACCTTGAATTCCTTGGCGAAAGAGCCGATATCAGCAAATCGGGCCGCAATGTCCCCCTCGAAGGTCCCGTTCCTGTTCTCCCTGTAAGTTTTGGGGCAGTTGATCTTGTCCAGGTAGCGGTGGGACAGGGCCTCTATGGGATTACCTCCAACATCCGTCATGGGCCAATAGTCCCTGGTCCCATTGCAGATCGTGTCGATGACCACACTCGCCCCGCTATCCTCCACGATTTTCACCAGGTCCATGTTATCGACGCAGGGGCCGTCGATTAGAATACGAGGCCCTTCCTTGACCGGAGGTTCCTTCCTTTGACCTACCTCTGCCAGGACCTCATCGAAGAGGGCGTTGGACTCCTGAATCGGGAGGCTCGAGCCGACAGTGAGGACCTTGATCACCTCTACACCCGAGATCATGGGGGGGGAAGCCTTCCTGAAGTCATAGATGGCCCTGGCCTTTTGCCTGTTCTCGTTGTGCAATCGGATCGCCTCAGCGAGGGCATCGTCGGAAATCTCTTTGCCCAGGAAGTCTTCCAGGCTTTTCCTGAAGGCATTCAGTTCCGCGCTGAAAAACTCGAAGGACGATTCCTTGACCACGGAGGGGATATTGACAAAATGAAAATAGGGGAGGTCGAGGGAATAGCTCCAGGCACTGTAGCTCCTGACCATGCTGTCGCACCCGTGCGGAACGACCATCCCGGAAAGATAGTTGTACTTTTCCTTTACCGAGAGATCAAAACAGCTTCTGATAAAGGGGCATACGATCGTCTCCAGGAGCGTGTCTCCCTTCGTAATCGGCTCCCGGATGTCTCCTCTGACACGGAAGGGGATGCCTCCCGCCGCTGTGATGACCTCCAAGGGGACAAAAGAACAGATGTACCCGATGACCTTTTGGCCCTGACGGCCCAGTTCTTTCGCCCTCATGCCATAGTCTTGATAATAGGCGTCAACCTTGGAAAAAACGCTGGTTTTCTCTTGATTCATCAGTCCTCACTCCTTTTCAAACTTTTCAGGGCCCCACCGGCAAATAGGGCCGCACCGAGGGCGGCGGTCATATGAGGCTCGGGGGGGACGACGATTTCACGCTCGCTTATCTCTTCAAGGGCCTTGACCAGCCCTATATCCTTTGCACCACCGCCCACCAGGGCCAGATCATTTTCAACAGTGAGCCTTTCCGCGAGGCTGTGGAGCTGGCCTGCAAGGGCCCTGTGAATACCCGCCAGAAGATCCTCCTTTGAAGCGCCTTCGGCGATCCTGGAGACTGCCTCGGACTCCGCAAAGACCACGCAACCCGTATTAAACTCGACCCTGTTCTTGGATTTCAGGGATAGACGGCCTATCTCTTCGATCTTCACCTGAAGGACCTTTGCAATGATCTGGAGTATCCTGCCGCTCCCGCCGGCGCATTTGCCGCTCAGCACAAAATTGACCACGTTGCCATGACCATCTATTTTTAAGACCTTACTGTAAAGGTCTCCCACGTCAATGACCGTTCGAACCGAAGGGTAAAGATGGAAAACCCCCTTTCCGTGAGAGGATACATCCGTCTTCACTTCGTCAGCGTAGGCGACGAGACTCGAGCCGAACCCGGTGGCCACAGTATAGGAGATGTCACGGGATGAGAGTCCCGACTTGGCAAGAAGGGCCTCCCTGACTCTCTCCGCCGTAAGCTTGAAATCCCCTCCTGACGGGCATTGAAAAGAACTCAGCCTCTTTTGATCCTCCAATAGGATTCCTTTCGAATAGGCCGAACCGATGTCGATACCAAGCACAAAGGACATTGTGGCTTTCACCTGTTTGATTCAGAACCGAAAAAGCTCGGCCCTCTGTCACGTTCGAAAAGCCGTTATGGGTAAGAACCTGTTAAGAAATAACCTCGCCAGATCGGCCCCGCAACAAACCGTTCGCCCTGAGGTATCGAAGGGTGAATGCCCCGCTCATGCTTCGATATCCTTCGATACCTCAGGACAGGCTCTCAGCATGAACGGAGATAGTCACGAGATGGTACGGGTTATCTCCTACCAGGCCCAAAGGCCTCTTTATCCACATGTTGTTTCCCGGCCGTCGTCTGTAAATTCATGCCGTGAAGAGGCTGTCCTGCCAACTCTTTTGCCCGCTGGGGAGTTCAATGTCAAGAGAAAAGCTCACACCCTGATCCACCAACAAGGCATCACCCCTGCTTTCGCAGGGGCAGGTTCTGCGGCGTTGCCTTCCAGCCAGAGGCTGGCAAGCGCTCGCTCCTCCACCCGCCTTCGCGGGTGCAGGCTTGCGGTGTATTGGCTCATACGCCTCAGTCGTCGCTCCTTGGCGCCCCCGCAAGCGGGATTTCGCAAGCTCAACTTGCATTCCTCTGACGCTGGGGATCAGGAATGGTCCCAAACCTACCGATACCATTAGTGGTCCAAGAATTAGGCGGTGGATTTGAGTCACAGAGCGCGTATTGCAAGTATGGGAGGGGTGGCGAATGACTCACGGACGGGGAGGAGATTCGAGAAGGGTGAGGAAAAAGGCGCCGTCGGCCTCTCTCCTGACCTTCAACCCGAACATAGGGATGGTATCAACCAGGCATCTGCCGAAGAGAAAGGCCATCTCTTCCTGCGCTATCCCCAGTTTGTCAGAGATAAAAGGTCTCAGTTGAAAGTCGAAATTGAGGAGGTTAATGATCTTTTGAATCGCCTTCTCCCCTTTAGTTTCGATCTCTCTTACGTCGCTTTCAAGTATTTCGTAGCTGCATCTCTTTTCATGTTCGGCCATGAACTCGAGCAGCAGACTCTCCTCTATGGTATCCCGCCTCTCGAGTTTTGGCCTTTCATAGACCTTCATGAATTCTTTCGGATCCCAGCACATCAAGGCGGAACATTGCAGGGGCCGGTCTTCATAAATCCTACAGCCTTTTCCCGGTTCATCGTAAAAAACGCAGCCCCCTCCCCCCCTCTCTCTTAGCTTGATCATCTCCTGGGGGCTTATCATCAGGGTTTCGGAGATGTTATCCCTGACCAGTTCCCCTTTCCTGATGGTAAAGAGATCCCTTTTTCCGATAGCCCCCTTTCTTATAAGACCTAAATCCTCCCTTTGAAGAGTAGGGCTTGATTTGAGACAGCACTCGCCGCATCGAATGCAATGGGACCTTGCTGTTGAGTTCATGAGCTATTTCACTGCTGTCCGAGATCACTCTTGTCCGGAAACGGCTTTTGCCTCCGTTGACGACTCTGTCTTCAGGACGGTTTTACGTAGGGCAGGTCGAAGATCCCGGCTTCCCGGGGCGACCCTGCCTGCCAAAATAAGGTCGGCGCAGTGGCCGACCCTACGTATCTAAGGAAACGCCTAGGACAACCTAAAATTCAAACAAACAAGACCAGCCCGCAATATCAGACACTTACTAGCGCATACAAGGCTTTTTCGAATTTTCTTGGACAGCCTTGACCCTGAAGACAAATAGCAGAAAAAAGCGGCGGGATCAACCAGTAACCAGAACCGGACGGCGAAGCAAATTCCGGGGAGAAGAAATTAGCTGTTGAATTGATCCTGCTTTGAAGGTATTTAGGGAACGGACGACCTAGCTTCCTTTTTCAAACAAAAATGATGAGTTTGTAAGAAGTCGTCAAGATCGACGGCACAGTAAAAAGCTCCAGATGCAAGGCGCGCGAAACTTGAGGAGTGAGGCGTACATAGAAGTACGCCGCAAGCCTGCCCCCGCGAAAGCGGGGGAAAGATGTTT
>JAZDGZ010000508.1:0-7755 GCA_043806375.1 Pseudomonadota bacterium
CGACCCCCTTGAAAGCGCTGTTACGAGGTTCAAGGAATTCTTCCGGAAATATCCTGTCGAGGCGACCTCAATAGAAAATGCAGTGGCTTCGGACATTTTATGCACCGTTACGCCGGCAAGGGAACCCGTTGTAAAGAGCGAATGGATTGTTCCCGGAACTCATATCAATGCTATCGGAACCCTTTACCCGGATCGCCGCGAAGTCGACAGTGTTTGCGTCCAGAGAAGCAGAGTGATTGTCGACTCAAGAGAGAGGGCGTTGAAAGAGGAGGGGGAAGTCCTCATTCCAATCAGAGAAGGCCTTTTGAAGCCGCAGCACATTTATGGGGAGCTGGGGGAAATCGTCGCCGGCGTGAAAGGCGGAAGGACGAACGAGGAAGAGATCACGCTATTTTTGTCCGGCGCCATCTCCATCGAATACGTGGCGGTGTAGCTTTTCAGAATAAATGGGAAGGAAGAGGGGGGATATTTTCGGAATAGATTGACAAGAAGGGGTAGATTATCGAAATAGATGGGCCTCGTGGTAGAGGCCCTTTTTATTGGTGAAGAGATTGGGCGGTGATCTTTTAGGGGAAGAGCACCGCCCTAGAAAGCGGGGGTTGATAGCCCCCCAGAACCAAGAATCTTGATACTTTTTGTTGCAGCGAAAATCAAGGAGATCCTTGCGAAGGGGAAAGATTATGTGTGGCCCAGGCCTGAGATATGCCCACGGTGCAGGGGTTCTGGGTTATGGGGACATGGTTTTGTGCTGGCCTATTTTGATGGTGTGAGCGAAGGGTTGTGGCTGCGGCGGTATCGCTGTTCCGAGTGCGGATGTGTGGTGAGGCTTCGGCCCGAGGGGTACCTGAGTCGATTCTGGGCTTCTATTGAGTCTATCCGCTTGAGTTTGTCCCACCGATTGGAGAAGGGGCGCTGGCCTCCCTCTCTATCCGTATCCCGGCAAAGACACTGGATGAAGGCGTTGAGGAGGAAGGTGGAAGCCTACCTGGGGAGGAGTTGGGGAGGCGGCCTGATGGCTGGCTTTGATCACCTTCTGAACCAGGGGCGAAACCCGGTGAGCCGGTCCATATAGTGTGTGATGCCCTTTGTTTCGGATGCACCCTACCGAAGAGTGCCCTTCTAAAGAGGGAAGTGAGGATGTAGAGGAGGGGAAAACCGCAAAAGGAGGGTACATCCATGAATGAAGAGCAGAAAAGAGAGGTAGCGGTCTTCCGGTTTGGGGTGATCCACGACCTGGTAGGTGGGGCGCACCTGCAACGGGGAGATCAGCAACGGCTGCTGAGGGAGAAGTGTGAGAGGAGGTGGGTGGTTCCCCACTCAAGTAGAACCCGTTTGACGCGAAGTACGATTCTGCGATGGATACAGCGCTACAAGGAGAGCAACGGGAAGCTGGAGTCCCTGTATCCCATAGAACGCTCCGATCAGGGGGTAAGCCGGAGATTGGATGAGGAGACCTCCCTCTCCCTGATCCACCTGAGGAAGGAACTGCCCAAGGTGCCGGTCAGGGATCTCATAGAGGCCATGCATAAAAGGAGGTTGCTCTTACCCGGCACGGAACTGAGCCTGTCTACCGTCTACCGTCTGTTGCACCGCCACCATCTGATGGACTCTGCCAGCCCCAGTCCGGAAGACCGGCGCAAGTTTGAAGCAGAGCTTCCCAATGATTTGTGGCAGAGCGATTCCATGCATGGACCTCAGGTGGATGTGGATGGGCGCATGAAAAAGACCTATCTCCTGGCCTTCCTGGACGACCACTCCCGGTTGGTCCCCCATGCCCAGTTCTATCTGAGCGAAGGGTTAAGCTCCTACCTCCATGCCCTGGAGCAGGCCCTTCTGCGAAGAGGGCTACCCAGGAAACTGTATCTGGACAACGGCCCCGCTTTTCGCTCCAAGCACCTGGAGGATGTCACCGCCTCCCTGGGAATCGCTCTCATCCACTCCAGTCCCTACAAACCCCAGGGACGGGGAAAGATCGAGAGGTTTAATGTCCAGTCCAGCGTTATGGTAAGTTCCACATGGACACGAGGTTTAAGTGGTTGATTTCTTTTCTGTATCACTCCTAATCTTCCCCTCTTTACTCAACATAATATTGGGGTATCCTCTGGGTATTTCACATACAGGGAGGATACCATGGAACAAAAGATCAGCAAGAACCAAGAGGTATGGGAAGGTTCATTCACAACGGCTCTACGTCGCCTGGATGAGAACCTGTCGGCAACCGGATATGCCCAAAGGGTTTCTGAGGACTATATCCGCGTGGTCAAGCACTTCTGCTATTGGCACGCCCAGCATGCCGCTGCAAGGGTGGTGGATGAGACGAGGATCAAAGAGTTTCTTGATCATCTTGAATCCTGCACCTGCCCTGTTTCCGGGAGAGGATCGTATCGTCTTTGCCATGCAGCCGTGAGCCATTTTTTGGCTGTATTGCGGGAGATGGGTCTCGCGCCTCCGGTTTATAGATCAGTCTTGCCCGAGGATGAGGTGCTGCAGACGTTCCAGGAACACTTAATGAAGGGGCGCGGCACTGTCGAGGCGAGTGCATTGTTGTACGCGAGACACCTCAGATCGTTTCTTAAAGGCATTTACACAGGGGAAAAGTTTGCCTTCCACGCAATAACGGTCAGGGACGTGGAAGCGTCTGTGGCGCGCATGGCAACGCGGTGCAAGCCTAAGACGGTTAAGTTGTACTGCACTTCCCTTAGGGCGTTCTTCAGGTTCCTGAGGCTCAGGGGTGAGATAGAGCTTCCTCTCGAAAATGCCGTTCCCACGGTCCCCCATCGGAGCCTGTCGAGCATTCCCAAGTACCTCAGGGAAGAGCAGGTCACGGTTTTTCTCTCTTCTTTCGACGTGACCACCACCGTGGGCCTCCGCAATCGAGCCATGGCCTTTCTCATGGCGACAGTGGGCCTTCGTGTGGGAGAGGTGGCCAACCTGAAGATCGAGGATATTGACTGGCGAAAGAGCAGCATAAGGCTCCAGAGTACAAAATCCCGCCGTGTCGACTACGTCCCTCTTACCTCAAAGGCAGGCGAAGCACTGACCGCATATCTAAAAAGAAGGCCTCAAACGGAGACACGCCATATTTTTGTAACCCTTGCAACCCCAGCCGGAAGGCCTTTGGCCGCTCACGCGGTAAGGGCCGTCATGAGGAGAGCGTTCACAAGCTGCTATCCAGACGAGCCCGCACGTGGCACCCACGTTCTGCGTCATAGCCTCGCGACCGGGATGCTCACGAAGGGGGCAACCTTCAAGGAGATAGCCGACATCCTCAGACATCGGAACATCGAGACCACCGCCATTTACGCCAAGGTGGATCTCAAGAGTCTTGCACATGCCGCTCTTCCCTGGCCGGAGGTGACGATATGATTCAAGAAGCAAAGAACTACCTTGAGCTGAGAAGGATGCTGGGGTTTGCCATGCGCATCGAGGGCGAGGAGCTCCTCCGCTTCGCCCGGTACGCGGAGAGGATGGGACACACCGGACCTGTAACCTTGCAGATCGCTCTTCAATGGGCGCAGGCTTCTTCCGGCAGCCGGATATATCATGCGAGGCGGCTCGACATCGTCCGTCGGTTCGCCCGATACATGAAGCTCTCTGTTCCTGAGACCGAGATTCCCCAGGAGGGCATGCTCGGCCCCTCGTATCGCCGCATCTCACCCCATATTTACTCAGAACAGGAGGTATTGGCGCTTATTGGTGCATGCCGCAGCCTCCCCCCTGTCAACGGTATACGTCCTCACACCTATGCGACCCTCTTCGGACTTCTTACGTGCACAGGCATGCGCATCTCCGAAGCGCTCCATCTCTCCATCGACGACTTTGATCCGGACCGAGAGATAATCACCGTCGTCGAGGGCAAGTTTCACAAGTCGAGAATCCTGCCGCTCCATCCCTCCTGCGTCAAAGCCCTCATGGTCTATGGAGACCTTCGTGAAAGACGGCATCCGGCAACGAGGGCCTTCTTCGTAACAGAATGGGGAACATCGCTCAAGTACCTGAAAGTGCTAATGACCTTCCGCATGATCGCCAAGGGGCTTAACGGGAGCAGGGATACGAGGATACCCGGGCTAAGGCATACCTTCGCGGTCAGGAAGCTGCTGCAATGGCACCTCAACGGAGAGGATGTCCACCGGCGCATCGGCGAGCTGTCCACCTATCTCGGGCACTGCAAGGTTCAAAACACCTACTGGTATTTCTCGGCTGTTCCCGAACTCATGGCATTGGCGGCAGAGAGGTTCGAGCGCTATACGGAGGTGCGCCATGACTGAGCCCACCTTCGGATTCATGCTGCAGCACTTCTTTCTCAAACGGCTTGTGAATCAAAGGGATGCGAGCCCACACACCATCGCGTCCTACAGGGATACATTCCGGCTCCTTCTCGATCACGTGAGCAGAATGACACACAAGCCGCCATCGTCTTTGACCATCGAGGACCTCGACGCACGGGCCATACTCGATTTCCTCGACCACATTGAGACCGGCCGGGGCAATGGGCCGTCGAGCAGGAACGTCCGTCTCTCTGCAATCCGCTCTTTCTTCCGCTCCTGTGCTTATCTCACCCCCGGATCCTTGGGTGTCATTCAAAAAGTCCTCGCTATTCCTATGAAAAAAATGGCATGGCGCGAAGTGGGCTTTTTATCCGTCGAAGAGATACAGGCAATAATAGATGCTCCCGACCTTACCACCTGGAGCGGGCTGAGGGATCATACGATGTTTGCCGCCTTGTATAATACCGGTGCGAGGGTGTCGGAGATCACGGGAGTGAAGATCGTGGACCTATCGTTAAACACGCCGAGTATCAGGATCCACGGCAAGGGCAGGAAGGACCGCGTCATGCCCCTCTGGCAAAGCACGGCCAAACTGTTCAAGACCTGGCTTACGCATGTCAATCGTGACCCGGAGAAACCTCTCTTTCCAAACGCACGGGGCAAGCCTATGACCCGCCACGGGGTAGAATACAGGCTTGGGATAGCCAAAAAGAAGGCTGAAGCGCAATGCCCCTCTTTGAAAGAAAAGCATGTGTCACCCCACTCGATCAGGCACACTACCGCCATCCATTTGCTTCAGTCAGGAATAGATATCAGCGTCATTGCCCTCTGGCTGGGCCATGAGAGTCCCGTAACTACCCACCATTACCTCCAGGCCGACCTGACCATGAAGAAGCAGGTACTAGAGAGATTGGCGCCTCCTCACACAAAGAACATCCTCTTCAAGCCCGGAGACGCGCTGCTAAGATTCCTTGAGAGCCTGTAATTATAATGGTGAGCTGATATTCCTCGAACCCTGGCAATACCGGCCGTTGCCAGGATCTACTTACCATAACGCTGGACTGGACATTAAACCTCTTATGTAGAGCTCTACATAAGAGGTTCTTCCGCACCGTCAGGGGGCAGTTTCTTACCTGCTTCAGAGGCAAAACCCTTCCTGAACTCAATGAGGCCCTGGATCTGTGGCTCCAGGATGTCTACCACCAGAGAAAACATACCTCCACGGGTAAGACCCCCTTCGAGCGCTTTACCGCTCACATGCAATGCATCAGGCCAGCCCCGAAAGATCTTCAGAACTTCTTCCGCAAACACACCTTGCGCCGGGTGGCCAAAGACCGAACGATCGTCTTGAACGGAAAGCTCTATGAGGCCCCCATCCCCTTGATCGGGAAACAGGTCCTATGTCTCTATCATGATGAGCAACCTCAGAGGGTGGAGGTTGTCCATGAGCACAAATCTTACGGCTTCCTGACCCCCCTGGATCTTCACATCAACTGCAGGGTCCGCAGGAACAGAGACAGCGGCACCGATGTGGAGTCCTCCGGTCATGACTCCAGGTACCAGGGAGGAAAACTCTGGTCCACAAAGGAGGACAACCCCCTATGAGCTACCGCACCTTCTATGCTTTCACCCGGGAACCCTTCTCTTCGGACCTTGACCTCAAGGACATCCTTCAGACCCAGGAACTGCTCGGGGTTAAGGAGCGTTTTGATTATGCCCTGCGGATTGGCGCCATGGCTCTTGTCACCGGCGATATCGGCAGCGGCAAGTCCACGGCCCTCCGATATGCCATAGGCCAGCTCCACCCCTCCGAGTATGTCACCTTCTCCATCACCGCCTCCTCCGGCTCTATCCTGGAGCTGTACCGGCAGATCCTCTCCGAACTGGGCATCCACTCCGCCGGCACCTCACGCGCAGTGCTCACCAGAACTATCAAAAGAGAGATCCAGGAACTTATCCTCGGTAAAAAGATGAAGGTGGCCCTCATTATCGACGAGGCTTCCCTCATCCGTCTCGATGTCTTCCAGGAACTGCACACCCTCATCCAGTTTGAGGGGGATTCCAAGCCCTACCTCCCCGTCATCCTGGCAGGTCAGTCCAATCTCATCGATAAGCTTTCCTTCCGTACCTCCCAGCCCCTGGCCTCCCGCATCGTGGCCAGAAGCCATCTGGAAGGGGTCAACCGTCAGGACATGGAGCAATACCTCAGACACCACCTCTCCATCGCCGGGGTAAAGAAAAACCTCTTCGACCAAGCTGCTGTCACCGCCATCCATCAGGGAACCGGCGGCCTCTTCAGAAAGGCCAACCACCTCGCAAGGGGCGCTCTCATCGCCGCAGCCAAGGAACAATCCACAACCGTCACTGCAGATCATGTCCGCCTCGCTTCCACTGAACTCTTCTGAACACACCCACCAAAACAAAAACCGAGGCCGGTCCCCCAACCAGCCTCGGTCCATTTACCCAGAAAATCTGTCCTTCACTCCCACTCAAAGAGAAAATGTCAGTCCATTTAATGTGAAAAGCTACACTATCCTGCTGACCAACAGGGTTTACCCTACTCGGAATAACGATAGGATCAAGGCCTTCAGACCCAGGATTCACGATCTTATTATGGAAGAACTGGGATATGATTAGTTTAGCCACAGACCCACGCAGAAGGACACAGACAAACTGGGATGGAGGGATAGAAGGTGCTTAAAATGGTTAATGGAAGGCGTTCTGAGAATCGATGAGCCTGCTCACCGTTCTACAGAAGCCTTCAACCAACTGCCGATGACGCTCCACGTCATTGGCTGCTGATTCGCAGCCATTTTAAGTACCTACCTATATAAGAATAAGAGGCCGTAATAGTGTCTGTGGATGTCCGTGTGTGTCTGTGGCTAACACATAGGGGAGGAAATCGTGGGCGAGATCAAGAGTACACTTGAGATTATCATGGAAAAGACCAAGGGCCTCACGATGAGCGAGAAGGAGAAGACGGCCTTCCAAAGGGAGGAGGTGGAGGGTAAGGCTCGAGGCCTTTTGCAGAAATATCTGGACGGTTTCCTGAGTCTCGAGGGCGTCCAACGGGAGATCGCGGCCTTCGGTGACGAAAAGAGGGCCATGGCGGTCGATATTTTGACAAGGGAATGCCTGGAGCGAATGGACCCTGAAATGGATGGCGGCCCCCTTTTTGAAATTCTCCGAGAGGTGGCTGGTCTCGATCCTGGTCCTTTCCATGTACTGCAGACGGAATGTCAAAGGCGTCTTGGGGAGAAAAAACAAGAACGAGAGAACTTCCTGCTGAACAGACTAAAAGAGAGAGGGATCTCCGGTTCCGCTGTCATTCCGAACATGGCCGCAGATCCACAGTGGCAGAGTGTTTTAGAAGAGATGAAGCAGGCCTTCAGAGATGAAGCGGATAAAATCATGAACTGATCACGCATGAAAGCCGGATCACAAAAACACTAAATAGCAAGAGAGCGAAAACATTCTATTCATGTTT
>JAZDGZ010000509.1:0-3703 GCA_043806375.1 Pseudomonadota bacterium
AGTTCCGCTTGGCTTTGCCACAGATGCCCCGCGCGGAAGCGCGGGGAGCTTCACTTCAAAGTTCGATATTCCTTGTTCAACCTTTGCGGTTTAAGAAATTTCTTTCAATCGATAGCTGGGTTGCCCCTCTGTCGAGTGTGAGCACCGCTCAGCCTCCCTGCGAGGGATGGAGGCTTTTTTTGGGGTAGGGTCTTCAAACGGACTCGGGGGAACGGGGAGGGGTGTCTCTTCTAACCGCATGTGTACCCAACGTCAGCAGGGAGAAAAGGATGACCGCGCCTCCCGTGAGTACAGAGATGAGCAGGACGTCATGAAAGGCAAGGGGAATGGCTTTGGCAGCCGCATTCCCGATCCCCACCGTGCTGAGTTTAGCTTGATGGACCGAGAGTCTGGCCGAGTAGAAGGTCCCGGCGAGTGCCATGCCCAGGGAGATGCCGACCTGCCTCAGGGTGGCGATTAGGGCCGAGGCCGAGCCAAGTCGGTCCCTGGCAACGGCGGCCATGATGGTACTGTTGTTGGGTGCCTGAAATCCGCCGATTCCCACGCCCAGAAGGATCAATACGGACACAATCCAGCCGACAGATGTCTCGAGATGGAAGGTGAGCATGAGGAGAAAGGCGACTGTAGAGGCGGCTGCGCCTGCTGTGGCAAACCAGGCCGCTCCAAATCGATCAGATAGAGAGCCGCTGAGCGGCCCTACCACGATGGTGCTCACGGAATGGATAGCAAGCAGAAGGCCGGTCTCCGAAGGGGTCAGGCCGATGCCTTGCATGAAATAGAAGGGGATGAGGAGAATAAAGGGCGGGGCGGCGACGAAGTTGAGAAAAAGAGCTGCTGAGGCGCTCGAGAAAATGCGGTTTCTGAAAAGGGACATGTCGACGATGGGGTCTTTGGCGTGTCTTTCGACAAGGACAAAGAGGACAAGAAACAGGAGGCCGAAGCCCATGATGAGGTAGCTCAGCGGAGATCGGGTTCCAAAATGCCTGAGCTGGCCGATGCCGAAAACAAGACTGAAAATGCCTGCCGATGAGGTTAGGGTCCCCAGAAGATCAAGCCGGAATGCGGTCTTAGCGCGCTGGTCCTTCCTGAGCAAGACGAGTCCCATCAGCAGGGCCAAAATGCCGACGGGTATCCGCACGTAAAAAATGGAGCGCCACTCCAACCAATCGAGCAGGACCCCGCCAAGGGCAGGCCCGATGATAAACCCAATGGAGACAAACATACCGAGGATCCCCAGACCCTTTCCAATTTCTTTGGGGGGGAAGGCCTCTATAACGATGGCCGCCCCACAGGATATGACCATGGCCGCGCCCAGGGCCTGAAAACTCCTGAAGAGAACCAGTTGACCGATGCCCTGAGCCAGGGAGCAGGCCGCCAGTCCCAAGGTGAAAACGGCCATGCCAAGGGTGTAGATCTTTCTTCGTCCGATCAGATCGCTGATCTTTCCCAGGACGAGCGTTGAGCTGCAGCTGACCAGGACATAGGCAACCGTCACCCACATGACGGTCGTCAGCTCTCTGTTAAAAGTCCGGGTCAGGGTGGGGAAGGCGATGTTAGTGATACTAAAATCAATGCTGGCCATCAAGGCCCCCATGGCGACTGTAGCCATGGCCTTCCACTTATAGGCTTTGGAGTCGGCAGGCAGTTCTTCGGGTTGCTGTGGAAAATTCATGAGCTCTCAAATAGGTTAGGGTTGATGAAAAGTTTTTGATGGATAACAGATTTGAGGGAGGGAAGTCAATTCATCTGATGGGGCCGCCATACCTCCCTGAAGGGATGGAACCGATGAGACTCACAGATGATGCATGTGGTTTGGGCAACAGTCCGTTCGTGGCTGACCCCGTTGCTGCCCTTCCGGACCAGTCAGCTGAGGGTGGCGCGTCCTCAGGACACCCGATCACCGGGGAGGAGGTCGCCTTCAAAGGTGGCGATGCTAATCCGGTTTTTTCCAACGCCCACCAGGATCATGCCTTCGGAAAGGCCGAACTTCATCTGCCGTGGTTTCAGGTTGGCAACGGCGATGACCCTTTTCCCTACCAGTTTTCCGGGATCAGGGTATGCGGAGCGGATGCCTGCAAATATCTGGCGCAATCGACCTTCCCCCAGGTCCACCATGAGCCTGACCAGCTTGTCCGCTCCCTCAACAAGACCGGCCTCCCGAATGACCCCCACCCGCAAGTCGACCCTGGAGAAATCCTGAATAGTGATTTCTTGGGCTATGGGTTTCCGGTCCACCTGATCCGGAGTTGGCGAGGCTGCCGCCGCCTGTTCGGTCGCCTTGCCGGCAACCTCCTGTGTCTCTTGTGTCTTCTGGATCTTCGCCCATTCGTCACGGAGGGTGACCGTCCGATTGAATAGGAGCCGATCATTCGCGGAGCGAGCCGGATCAACGCAGAAATAGCCTAGTCTTTCAAACTGGTATCGCGTCCCGGGCACAGCTCCTGTGAGACTGGGTTCCACATAGGCATCCGTGATGGTCTCGAGGGAGTTGGGGTTGAGGTGGGCCTTAAGACCAATGCCGCCTTCTTCGTCGCTGGGGGCTGCATTGGTAAAAAGATGGTCATAAAGACGGATCTCGGCCGGGATTGCATGGGCGGCCGAGACCCAGTGGAGGGTTGCCTTGACCTTGCGGCCGTCCGGTGCGTCACCGCCCCGCGTCTTCGGATCATAGGTGCAGTGAATCTCGGTCACCTTGTCCGTTTTCTCATCCTTAACCACACTTACGCATTTGATAAAGTAGGCGTATCGCAACCTGACCTCTCGGCCGGGGCCCAGGCGATAGAATTTCTTGGGAGGATCCTCAAGAAAATCCTCTTCTTCGATGTAAAGGACCTTGGAAAACGGGACCTTCCTTGACCCCATAGCGGGATCTTCCGGGTTGTTCAGGGCTTCCAGCTCTTCCATTCGGGCTTCAGGGTAGTTGTCGATGACCACCCGAAGGGGTCGTAGGACGGCCATTACACGAGGAGCCTTTTTATTCAGATCCTCGCGGATGCAGTGTTCCAAGAGTGCTACGTCGACCGTGCTTTCCCGCTTGGCCAACCCGATGCGCTCACAGAAGTTCCTGATCGATTCAGGTGTGTAGCCACGGCGCCGCAACCCTGAGATGGTGGGCATTCGGGGGTCGTCCCAGCCATCGACGTGGCCCTCTTCTACCAGTTGGAGAAGTTTTCTCTTGCTCATGATCGTGTGGCTGAGATTGAGGCGCGCAAACTCGATCTGTTGGGGGTGATGGACCCCCAGTTCGTTAAGAAACCAGTCATAGAGGGGGCGGTGATCTTCAAATTCCAGGGTGCATATGGAATGGGTGATTCCCTCTATGGAATCCGATTGTCCGTGGGTAAAGTCATAGGTGGGATAGATGCACCATGCGTTGCCCGTTCTGTGATGCCCGGCGTGGAGAATACGGTACATCACCGGGTCGCGCATGTTCAAGTTGGGAGATGCCATGTCAATTTTGGCCCGAAGGACACGGGATCCGTCAGGAAACTCGCCGGACCTCATCCGTTCAAAGAGGTCCAGATTCTCCTGGACCGGCCGATTGCGGTATGGGCTGTCCTTGCCCGGTTCTCTCAGGGTGCCTCGGTACTCTCTGATCTCATCGGCACTCAGGTCGCATACATAGGCCTTGCCCGCTTTGATCAACTGCAGGGCATATTGATAAAGTTGCTCAAAGTAGTCGGACGCATAATACTCCCTATCC
>JAZDGZ010000510.1:0-3659 GCA_043806375.1 Pseudomonadota bacterium
ATCACGCTTTCTGGAATCCCTTCCGATCAGAAAGGGAAACTTGGTAATCCGTCGTTTGGAGTCGGCGAGTGCGGCCTTGGCCTCCACGGTCTGTCCTTCCATCACAACGTCGAATGCCTTTTCCCCGTCAGGCCCCATGGCCGCCGCCCCGGACCCCTCGAGGGATATTTCGCTGAACTGCCTCAGCCTCTCGAAGAGGCTTTTCATGACCGGAACGAGGATAGAGGGGTCCTCGCTCAGCAACTCGTTAAAACGGTCCCTGTTAATGGACATGACCTTGATCTCTGTAAGGGCCTTGACCGTGAGCGACCTGGGCCTGTCCTCGATGAGACCCATTTCTCCAAGAGGTGAGGCTACATGATGACACAAGGCAAACTGGCTTTCAAGTACGAAGTGGACCATCAAGGGGCGGGAATGACTGGGATGGGAGGAATCGGACCCTACCTTGACCTTGCCTGTCGATCGGGGATGGTGAGGAGCATTGAGCGGCATGTAAAGGCACGCTGCTCAGTGGGGATTTTGGTGAGAATGCGGCCTGGTGGTGGATCATGGTTTTGGCCTTCAATTTGAATGCTGCGCTCAAGTCATTGGCGCTGGGAGGGCGGTGGGTGCATAAGCGGATGAAAGCGATGAGGTTTTACCTGATCAACATCCCAGCCAGAGTCATCGGGCGGTCTCGGCAGTTGTCGTTGCGACTCAGTGCCGGAGACCCTGCTTACGGGTGGTTATTGTCGATACGGGCAAAGATTGCCGGACTGCACCCGGCCCCCTCGGGTTAGGGCGCTTCCTGAGCCGGAGATGCGGTGTGCAGGTGGCCAAACGCCTCCTCACTCGCAACAGCCTCTCCCTGTCTCCATTTAGGTGGTGGATTTGGGTTGCGGGTAACATCTTCCAACACCCATTCGTTAATGATAGAATTGGCATCAAGAATTTTACTGATGCCTTCCAACTCCTCGGCGTGGGGATGATCTATGCTGGTTATGGTGAGAGGCATCTGTTTTTTGCAGTTTTTGCGCATTTTGGGGTGGCTCCTTTCTTAGTTTTGGTTGTTATATCAATTGCTTGTACTCTTTTTATAACAACTTGTCGGAGAATTTATCCACCTTGAAATGCGCTTCTGAGATATCGCTGGACACCCCACTCAACGGCTGGCTTTTTCTTAGAAGCCCCATTTTTCCTTACGGAGAGATCTTTATTCTTTTGAGAAACCCTTTTATGGACGACCCCGCCCACAGAGATGAGGAGGGTGGGGAGACGATCATTCATCGGCTGAGTCATTCCGATCCAGGGGCAGACTGAGCTTTTTCATCTTCTTGTAAAGGACGGAGCGATGGATCCCCAACAGAGCGGCCGCGGCCGATTTGTTGTACTTGGTCGATTCCAGGGCATAACGAATGGCCTCCCTTTCAGCGGTTCCCTGGACGTCCTTGAGGGGACCCCGGCTGGGTTCAGACGATCTTTTCCGGCTGCGATAAAGATGGAAAGGCAGATCACACAGGTAAATGGTATCCCGCTCAAGGTAGGATACGACCCTCTCCAGGACATTGATGAGTTCCCTGACGTTGCCGGGCCAGTCGTAATTCAGGAGGGCCTCTTCCGTTTTTAAATCGATTTCTATGTGAGGAAGTGAGGCGTCCTGGGCGATCTGGTGGAGCAGATGACGAGCCAGTGGAATAATGTCTTCCTTTCGCTCTCTAAGCGGCGGGATATGCAGGGGAATGACATTCATCCTATAGTAGAGGTCCTTTCGAAACCGCTTTTCCTCCACCATCTCTTCAAGAACTTGATTGGTGGCCGCAATCAGGCGGAAATCGGTCCTGATCAAAGCCGTGCCCCCAATCCTTTCAAACTCTTTCTCTTCCAGCACGCGCAGAAGCTTGGGCTGCATCTCCAAAGACAGGTCACCGATTTCATCAAGGAAGACCGAACCATGGTGGCCCAGTTCGAACTTACCCGGTTTCCCGTGGGAGCTTGCACCGGTAAAGGCCCCTCTCTCATACCCGAAAAGCTCTGATTCAATCAGATCCTTGGGGATGGTTGTGCAATTAATCCTCATGAACGGGTGAAGTCTTCGCGCGCTTGCGTGGTGGATGGCCTGGGCGAAGAGCTCTTTCCCGGTGCCTGATTCGCCCGTGATGCAAACCGGTAAATTCGTGGCGGCTGCCCTTAGCGCCTGTTTTTTGAGGGTCTTGATCGCATCGCTCACGCCGACAATGCTATTCATGGTATATCGTGTGGACCGCAGCGAGATGAGTTCCTTCTCGTAGAATTCGACTTTGCTTTCCAGGGCGGAGAGCTTTTCGGCCAGCTTTCCCACATCCCGCACATCTTTAAACATGACCTGACCGAAAACCGCAACGACCTTTCCCTCTTTTTTGATTGGGATTCGCTGAACCACCATATCCTGCCCTTTGATCCGATGGGACTGGTTGATCTCGGGAACGCCGGTTTTGGCCACGATGTGCATCCGTGTATTTTCAATCACCTCGGTACAGTGTTTTCCTATTTGTGCCTGCGGGTCGAGACCCAGGAATTGGCCGTAGGGCTTGTTGAAGTGGGTCACATACCCTTCGGGGTCTGTGACCATGATCCCGTTATGAATACTGTTGAAGATAAGTTCCAGCATTTCGATATCTTTCAGGATTTCCTGCGTCCCCGGGGGCTCATTATGGCTTTTTTCCCCCACCCCATTCGGAGAGACCTGCCCTTTTGATTTTTCCATATCGATTCCCCCCTGTCTCCATATGCCGACATGTCTTCATATTGAGACACAAATATATACCTACCTGTCCTTAGATGGCAACTGAAAAACCCAGACCACCAAACAGCAAAAACCCGCGATACGCACGGGAGCAGGCAAATGCCCTGGACAAACACGGGTTATCATTTTCGGTTCAAAGGCATTTGGCCCAATACTTGAAAGGACGGAGACGCCGACTCAGCTCGTCAGGATCATTTAGCCCGCCTTAGGGAGTTCGTGAGATGGATATCAGAGAACCGGTGATCAAGAGAGAAGAGATATTGATCCTCTTGGATGATGATTTTAATGCCGATCATGTCTGTATTGTGAGCGGCGCCGGCACCGGTATCGGCCGGGCGACGGCTGTAGCCGCTGCCGCAAACAACCTCATGACGGTGGGCCTCGACATAAACGAAAAGGAGGGCAAGAAAACCCAGAAAATGGCCCAGGAAATGGGCGGCAAGATGGTGTTCATTAAGACGGATCTTGCCGAGGATAGGGATATCGAAAACGCCGTGACCGAAGCGGCCAATCTGGGTACCATCAAGTATCTGGCCAACATTGCGGGCATTCAGCATATTGACGCCATTGAAGATTTTCCCATGGAGAAGTATGACCTCATGCATCGCATCATGCTCCGCGCCCCATTCTATCTTTCCAAACTGACCATTCCCCACATGAAAATGAGCAGTGCCGGGACCGGTGTCATCGCTAACATGACCTCCGTTCATGCCCATATCTGCACCGTCAGAAAACCGGCTTACAACATCACCAAGTTCGGGCTGAGAGCCCTGACCCAATCCATCGCTGCAGAGGGGGAAGGCAAGATTCGCTCTTTTTCAGTAAGCACCGGTTTTGTGAAGACACCTCTTGCCTTGAACCAGATCGACGCTCAGGCAAAGCAACGTAGGGTAACCAC
>JAZDGZ010000511.1:0-4045 GCA_043806375.1 Pseudomonadota bacterium
TCCAGGTAGTCCATCAGTTCGCTCACCAGGACCGATGGCTGGAGCCGGCTGTTGTCCTGGATATCCTGGCCCACATAGCTGACATAGAGCCTCTCCCTGGCCGAAAGGAGGGCCTCCAAAAAGAGAAACCTGTCGTCGTGCCGCCTGGAACGGTCCCCAGGTCTGGGGTGTTTCGCCATGAGGTCGAAGCTGAGGGGTTTTGACTCCCTGGGATAGGCATCGTCATTCATGCCCACGAGGCAGATGACCTTGAAGGGAATGCTCCGCATGGGCAACATGGCGCAAAAGGTGACGCCCCCTGTCATGAACCCGTAACCGAAGCCGCTTCGCGCGAGGACCTGTGCCAAATGGTAACGGATCACACGGATGTCGATTTCCCGGCTAAAAAGGGCAAGTTCCTGCGTACGGGCAAGCCCGCCTAGGCTTCGGCGGAGGGTCAGCATCTCCTGCTCACTCTTGTCGTCTGCCAGGAAGAAGCCCTCAAGGATCTCCGTCAGGGCCCCGGACCAACCTTCCAGGCTCTTCGGCCGGGCAAGGGAGGAGACATGATTGAAGAGTCGCTCTGCGAAATCGACGAGGACTCCCAGCACGGCGGTCTCCTCACCCTCCATATGATCGTAGGGAAGGACAGGGCCAAACATCTTTTCGTCCTCGCCGGCCATGGCGTACCCCATCAGCAGTCTGTCGAGACCCGCCCTCCAGGTGTTTTCCGCGAACGGGGGCAGGTCCAATTGGGTGCGGCTTTCAGCATCGATACCCCAACGTATGCCGGACTCCTTGACCCACCGTCGGACGAGATCCGGATCCGGATCCGAAAACCCCAATCTCCGCCGTACCTCCTTCGACTCAAGCAGGGCAAGGATCTCCGACGCGCCGAAGCGTCCGCCGGGGAGATCCAAGATGGACAAAAAGGTTTCTGTCATCCTGCCTTCATCTCTCATGCTTCGGTCCGCGATGCTGTAAGGAATCCTCCGTTCGTCCTCGACCGGCTGATCAAACACGGCCTGGATATAGGGTGCGTAGACCTCAACATCCGGGGTCATGACAAGAATATCCTTCGGCATGAGTTCGGGGTCCCCTTCAAACATATCGAGCAACCGGTCGCGAAGGACCTCCAACTCGCGCATGGGGCTATGGCACGAATGGATTTGAAGGGATCTATCATTCGGCGAAAGCCTTTTCTTCTCTTTACCCCTCTCAGGCCTTTCCACGAGATTCAAAATGTCTGACTGGAGGCACGAGAGCAGGGTCCCCTCTCCCGGTTCCTCAAAGGCGGGATATTCGTCGCAGTTGAATTCGTTGATGAGGTCGAAAAAGTCCCTGCCCAGAGTCCCTGTAGAGGCGAGAAGACTGTTCCCTTTTTCCAGATGGAGTTTCCCCTCCGCCCCATCTACCCTCCCCTCCCCCACCATTCTTCTTTCTATTTCCCGGGAAGAAAGAATGTCTCCCCAGTACTCCCTGCAAGGGTTCATCAGGAAGAGATTTACCTGGGTAAAGGATGAGAGCCCTGCCAGGACCTGCATATGGAACCGCGGAAGTGCCGATATGCCGAAGACCGAGATCCTTTCAGGGAAGGCATGCCCATCCACGGAGGATTCCCGGACCGCATCAAAAAATCCTTTTGCCAGGGCCGCTCGGTGCTTGTCTTCGTTCCCTTGGACAAGGTCTCTCCAAAGCACGGCCTGCCAGTGCCCTTCCTGATGCCTCTCCCATCGGAAGATCATTTCGGGACGAAAGAGGAGGTATTGGTCAAAGGTGTCTGCAATACGATCCGAAAGCTGGTAGAGCTTCAGGCTTTGCCGGGTATCCCCAAGATAGTTTTTGAGGTCTTCAAAGCCCGGTTCCGCAATCAAGGAAGGTAGGCGCTCCATGATCCTCCAGACCATGATGTCGGGCTCAAAGGGAGAGCGCTCCGGAAGGTTCCCAAGGACCTTGCCGAAGATCTCCTGGACAAAGGCATTGGGGAAAGGAAACCTGAAGTTTGCACAGATGCCGTGGCGCTCGGCAAGCTGCATGGATAACCAACGCTCCATGCCTCTGCTTTGGACGACAACGATCTCAGACGCCAAAGGGGATGCCAAAGGGGTCCTCAAAACCTCACCCAGTCTCTCTGCCAGGATCTCCAATCTGTTGCTGGTAAATAGTCTAAGGGTCGCCATGGAGATATCCTTTCCCTTCTCTCCACCTATTTTAACAGGAGAATCATCTTTTTGGGTAGAAGGAAAACACAACTTATCTCCTCAGGAAGATGAGGGAGAGAATGGTTAGGGAGATGCCCAGGATTCGCATGGTCGTCACCTTTTCCTTATAGATGAGTATGGATAAGAGGACGGCAATAATGAAATGCATGCCCGTGATGGAAACAATGATCGAGAGCGGCCCTGTGGAAAGGGCCTTTAAGAAAGAATAAAAACCGGCGAAATTGATGAGGCCCATGGCAAAGCCTATCATGAGGGCCTCTTTATAATTCTGCCTTTCTTCTTGCCTCCCCATTCCCTTGATGGTTCCTAAAGAGAACAATGTTCCCAAGAGATATGAAAGGGCCATGAATCCCAGTTTATTGACGGATACGGCGGCAAATTTGCTGGAAATCGAAGCGACAGAGCCGGAAAGGAGGGATATGAAAACCAGGACCAGCCCGCGTTTGATATTTCCCGAAAATTCTTTTCCATCCCTCGCCTCCCGGGTGAGAATAAGAATCACCCCTATGGCGGTACCTATGCCCCCCAGCTGGTGAGGGGATACCCGGTCCCCCAAGAAAAAGACCGAGAAGAGGATGACGATCACCATATTGAGTCTGATGATGGGATAGACAATGCTCGAGGGGATATTTTTCAGCGCCTCGATGTGCGTCATGGTCCCCAGGACAAAAGAACCGCTGTTCACGAAGGCTATGAAGAACAACATCCCCGGATTTTCGAGAGGTTCTTTGGAAAGGGCGAAGAAGATCGAACTGATCAGGGTGACGGTGGCCATGAAGGTGAAGGTTGTCCAGGCCGTAGGGCACCTTCGCTCAGCAGATACCTTGTACAGGAATCTCTGCATGCCCAAGAGAACGAGGGCTATGATGCTTAAGACGTACCAACTCTCCATGGAGTCATTCCCGGCAAATAAAAAAAGCCCCCATGGGGCAAGCAGTGCCCGCATGGAGGCCTAAAGACAACCCATAGGAAGAAGAACTAATTTACCGCATCCTTCAGAGCCTTGCCCGCTAGGAACCTGGGCACATTCTTTGCCTTGATCTTGATCTCTTCTCCTGTCTGTGGATTCCTACCCTTGCGCGCCTTCCTTTTGGTCACTTTAAAAGTGCCAAAGCCTACCAAGGTGACCGCGCCCTTTTTCTTCAGTGCCTGCGTGATGCTCGAAAAAATGCAATCAACCGCGGCCTGAGCCTCCTTCTTCGTGCCGACAACCTTTGCTACCTCGTTGATTAAATCCCCCTTGTTCATGTTCCCTTCTCCTTTCTGTCAAATGGTGGATGGGTTGGTTGATATCGCCTGCCAAGTTTATACAAGTTTGCCGATATTTCAACTTAAAAATGGCGAAAACCCCTTATAACCCTAAAAAAATACGGATCCCTTGAAAGCCCTTGATTTCAGAACTTTTTCAGCCTCTTGGCCCGGAAGATCGACCGAAGTCGCGATGTCGATCAAAACCGGAATTCTCCCGATATTCTTATTGTCGGCAAAATAGGCCCTGTAATTTTTCAATACGCCCGGTAATGAAATAGCACCAGGGTCAGACGTAGTCAGAAAATACTTCTAGGATTGGAGGTGTGGGCATGATGCTTCTTTTCTTTGGAAATGTCAAATGATCAGTTTTATGACAGTTTAGCCATTTAGAAATTTACCCGCCGGACTTATGGCGGGTCTTGGCGCAGAATATTTTTGTTTCCCGGTATCCCCGCCTGCCGGTTGGCGGGCAGGTCCCGGGAAACAAAAAACTTTCTCTGTGTCCTCCGTGCCTCCGTGGTGATAATTTTATTTTGGACACGCATGATGAAACCCATTGTCTTAATATGAAAACAGCGAGCGAGAGGCATCCC
>JAZDGZ010000512.1:0-3447 GCA_043806375.1 Pseudomonadota bacterium
TATCAGAGACGTTCCTGGGACTGCGGAAACTCTTTCCATCCAGGACGACCTTGTATGCCCCGTGCCTAAGGCGATCGATGGTGGCAGCGCCCAGGAGTTTGTTAGGGAAGGCCTCGCCCCACTCGATCAGGTCCAGATTGCTGGTAATGATGGTTGATCGCCTCTCGTATCGCTCGGAAACGATGTCGTGAAGATCTTCATCCTGAGGAGGGCGAAGAGGCTTAAGGCCAAAGTCGTCAAGGATGAGAAGGCCCACTTTGGTTAGCTGATTAAACTGTCGCTCATAGGTGTGGGTGGCCCGGGCGGCGTTGAGCTTTGAGAGCATGGCACTCTGTGTGGTGAAGGCCACATCATAGCCCTTTCTTACGGCACAATGGCCGAGGGCCTGAGCGAGATGGCTCTTGCCTGTACCGCAGGGGCCGACGATAAAGACCGAGACCTTCTCCTGGATGAACCGGCAGGCGGCAAGATCCATGATGAGTGCCCGGTTGATGGAAGGGTTGAAGGAGAAGTCAAAGTCCTCGATAGTCTTTTGGTTCCGGAAGTTTGCCCGCCTGAGGGCTAGGGTGAGTCTTTTTTGAGCCCTTCGGGCGATCTCATCCTGGACGACCATGGCGAGGAAATCTGTATAGGCCAGCTTCTGTTCGATGGCCTGACGGTTTCGTTGTTCAATGGAATCGAGGACCCCGGAGAGCCTCAGTTCTTTGAGCATGGGAATGAGTTCGGGCATAGGGTGCATGATAGGCCTCCTTTCAGTTTGAGCTCAAGAGAGAGATATTGCGACCGAAGCGAGCCTTGCCGGTGTATACCTCGGCCAGGGAGCCGAACAAGGGCTGCTGATCGGGTAGTTGTTGGTCGAGCCCTTTCTTGAGGATGGTCTTGACGGTTCGGTATCGGGGGTTGTCAAAGAAAAGGGCACGGCGGGCTGCGGCTTCCAACCTCTCGACGCCGTACTTATCGCCCAGCCGGATAATGCCCTGAGCCGCCCTGAGGTTGTCCAGAACCCTGTCGGCAAACAAGGTTTCGATCAACTCCATGCAGCAGGGGCCGACGATGCGGGCCTGCTTCAGACACCACTGAGGATCACGCATTTTGTAGGCCAGGGCGTTGGGGGGCACGTGATCGTCCACGGTGGACCTTGCGCCGGGCTGAGTAAGCCTGGGATGACAGGCCACGAGCTGATAATCGTGGAAAATCCGTACAACGGCATCGGTTGCCTTAAGCCAGAGGGTTTTACCGCTCAGGCGAAAAGGGGCTGAGTAGAGGCAGTTGGCGAAACGGACGTGACAGTCCCCGTGCAGTTTTACCTGAGCCCATTGGGCGCACTCGGGAGGCCTGTCGGGCAGAGGTTGGAGCAGGTGGCGTTCGGTTTCGGCGAAAAGAGTCAGAGGCCGCTGCCTGGTGGTGCCGTGGATGCGATTGCCGGCCTCTCCCAGTATCCACTGCTTCAGTTGGTTATTGGCATCGGCAAGGGTGCGGAAGTTCCGAAGAGGAAGGAAGCCCCTCTTGATGTACTTGACTCCTGCCTCGACGCGGCCCTTCTTTTTGGGATCCCGCACGGGGCAGGGAGAGATGAGAAAGCCATAGCCTTCGGCATACTCTGCATAGGATCGCTGAACGGCAGGATCATGGAAGCAGGCTTTGACAATCGCGCACTTGGCGTTGTCAATAATAAGCCTTTGGGGGACTCCTCCGAAAAACTCAAACGCCCGGCGGTGACAGCCCAGCCAGGTTCCCACTTTTTGATCGGTGACGATCTCAGCGTAGTGATGGCGGCTGTAGGCAAGGGTCATGACAAAGAACCAGGTGGAGATGACCTCACCGGTGAAAACATCAATGATCGTGGGGCCTTTACCAAAATCCACCTGGGCGGCCTCACCGGGATCAAAGTCCAGGATGGTGGTGACCTCTGGATGATCGGCCTTGAACTGAGCCAGGAAGCGCCGGATACTTGAGTAACTGCCCTGGAAACCGTACTTTCGGACAAGGGCCGCGTGAATGGTGGTTCCCTGAATGCCGTCTTCCCTCCAGGCGAGGACTTCATCGCTATAGGGTTCGACCAGGGAGGGCAGGAGCTTATCATCGTTTCGTTTGTGAAGATGGCGGGCAAGTTCCTTATCATCGGGAATGGGCTTTGCCGGATCCAGCCAGTCTTGTTTTACGGCGATCTGCCGGAGCCGGGATATCTTGCGGCGGCCCATGAGGCCTGAGCGGGCCATAGCGCGGTCGGTTTCCCCCAACCGCATACGGGATAAAATTTGTCGATGGTGGTGCATCTCGAACCTCCTGAATGACATAGGTGCTTCCTCCTGAGAATGAAATTTACAGGAGGATAGCGAAAAGTTTAGGAATGTCCGAGACCCAATTTTTGGCTGGGTTACTGCTTGGTGTGGATAACAGGGGTGGCCCCATAATCCCGATCATGGACTGGCTCCATAATGGCGATCATGAAGTGGCTCCAAAACCCCGATCACGAGGTGGCGCCATAACCCCGATCTTCAAATGGCTCCAAGGTCCGATCATCGAATGGCTCCATGTTCCCGATCATTAACATTAAATTCGAAGATCATTTAACTGGGGTGTGCCAGATGTACCCGGGAATATAATGTCGCTTCGCTCTTGCCATAGACTCTCAGCAATAATGGCTTTTTTACCCTCAAAAAATGAATTATAGGCCCATTCCAGATGGTCAGTTTAGAACAATTCGTTCCAACATCAGATACTTGCCGTGGCCCGACCCCAAGCCCCGATACAAGCCTTCACGGCGTGCAGCAACACCCCCAAGATGGCGCTCGATCCAAGCTTGACACACAAGAGCCAAATCCTCTATACGCCAGACCAAAAGAAGCGAGTTCTTATCAGCATCAGCTGGCAATACCAGATAAAGACGTATCAGAGGATGCTGACGGCCAAGGGAATACGGCAAAGCATGAGCCGTAAGGGGAACTGTCTGGATAACGCGATAAATTTCTTTGGAATATTGAAATGCGAGTTCCAGAGTTTGATTCGTTAGAGCATTTCGAGCAAGAGCTGATGGACTATCTCGACTACTACAACAACCGCCGCATCAAGGCAAACCAAAGGGCCTGTCGCCTGCATTACACAGACAACAAGCCCTGTCGGTCGCCTAGACAAATATTTGTCTAACTTTTTCGGGTCACTTCATTGTACGTCAGCTCATTTTAACTTAACAGTGTCCAGATCAGACACTATCAATCGTGAGGCCATTACGTACGGAAATCATCCTCGTTTTTCCCGAATCGTTCCAAAGGGGTTTGGTTTTTACCATGAACCTGCCCTTTAGTCCCCGGCGGGTACGATGAACGCAAAGGCCTTGGTCACATCGACCTTGCCGTAGTTGTAGTAGCCGTTGGCGAAAATTCTGTCGCTGACGACTCTAACCGTCAGGGTCACTGTAGCATCCTTCTTGGGATGAGGAGTTACGAC
>JAZDGZ010000513.1:0-4603 GCA_043806375.1 Pseudomonadota bacterium
CTATCCGAAAGAGGGCCAAATAGTGCCTATCCAGAAATGAACCAGGGGCACTAAGCGGTTTCCAGCACAGAAATGAGCCATTTTTCGCAAGGTCAAGCCTCCGGCCCGGAGGGCCTGCGCCCCGGAGGGGAATTCAAGGGGTTGCGCGGAGGCGTGCGATAGGACGGCGCACAAGCAAGCCCGCCGACTGACGCAAAGATTGCGGAAAAGGAGCCCATTGGCCGAGAGGACTGTATTTTATCAGAGAAACGACGGAGGACGAAGCGATGTTTGAACATCTTCTGCAACCAGGGCAAGTCAAGAAGATGACGGTCAAGAACAGAATGAAGTTATCATCCACGACGACCAATTTTGCCAACCACGACGGCACTGTGAACCAGAAAGAAATAGATTTCATTGCAGAGAGGGCCAAAGGCGGCGCGGGGATGGTCACCGTGGGCGGCGCCTACCCGCACCCGAACGGGAAAGGGTACATCGGCCAGTTGGGCGCATCGGAGGACAAGTTCATTCCGGGGCTAAGCCGGCTTGCCAAGGTGATCAAAGATCATGGGGCAAAGAGCGTTTGCCAGATTATGCACACGGCAAGATACGCCCACCCCAAGGAATACGGTCTGGGTGACATGCCTGTTGGGCCTTCGGCCATAAAAGCGGCTGTCAGGAAGTTCGGTGACTGCCGGGCAATGACCAAGGAAGAGATCAAAGAGATGATCAAACTCTATGGTCAGGCCGCGAGAAGGATGAAGGAGGCCGGCTTTGACGCCGTGGAGATGAGGGCCCATGGCGGTTACCTCGGGGCCAGCTTCCTGAGTCCCTGGTCAAACAAGAGAACGGATGAATACGGGGGTTCGCTCGAAAACAGGGCCAGATTTGTACTGGAATTTGTGGGAGAGGTGAGGAAGACCGTAGGAGATGATTACCCGCTTATCCTGAGACTGAACGCGACGGAGCTCATGGAGGGGGGCAATACCGACGAGGACCTGAAAAAGATCGCAAAAATGATAGAGCAGGCCGGGATCGATTACATGAGCCTGACCGTTGGATGGCACGAGTCAAAGCTTCCCACCATTACCCACGAGATCCCGCCCGGGCACTGGCTCTATCTGGCCGAAGGGATGAGAGAAGTCCTGACCATACCCATCGGAATGGGTCACAGACTCTCCAAGCCGGATGTGGCGGAGAAGGCCATCGCAGACGGCATCATCGACTTCTGGGAGATGTCCCGGCCCCTGCTCGCCGACCCCCATTTGCCCATGAAGGTTACGGAGGGTCGCCCTCAGGATATCGCGCCCTGCGTCGCCTGTAATCAGGGGTGTTCGGGCAGAATACTGCACGACAAGCCCATAAGCTGCATCATTAACCCCCGTCTAGGCAAGGAAGGGGATCCGGATTATCAGATCAGACCGGCGGAAAAACCGAAAAAGGTCTTTGTCGTAGGAGGAGGGCCTGCCGGTCTGGAGGCGGCAAAGACTGCGGCCGAAAGGGGACACAAGGTGACCCTCTTTGAGAAGGAAGATAAACTGGGAGGGCAGTTGTTCATAGCCGCCATCCCCCCCTACAAACATGAACTCAACTCTATCAGAGAGTATCTGGTACATCAGTTGGAGAAAACCACCGCAGAGGTCAGGCTGGGTGAAGAAGTGACCGCGGGCCTGATTGAACGCGAGAAGCCGGATGTCGTCATCCTGGCAACGGGCGTCCTGCCCCTGATTCCCCAAATTCCGGGGAAAGAAAGAAATAACGTCATATCTGCTGAAGATATCCTGTGGGGTCTTAGGGATGCGGGAAAGACTGTGGTGGTCATCGGGGGAGAGATGGTTGCCTGCGAAACCGCCGAGTTGTTGGCTGACAGGGGAAAGAAAGTCACGGTGGTTAGGCGAGGCCCCAAGATGGCTCTAAAGGTGAGTCCGGTGGTGCGCAGTCGCCTCCTGACGAGGCTGCGTGAAAAAGGGGTCGAACTGATTCCGGGTGTTCAGAAGTATGAGGAGATTACAGATGAAGGTCTCACCTTTATAGACCAGAAAGGAAACAAAGAGACCATTAAGGCGGACACCATTGTGTATGCTATCGGTGTCAAGGCGAATAAAGGTCTGGATGAGGCAGTGAAAGGTAAGGCCCCGGCCCTCTACTCGATCGGCGATTGCGTCGAACCTCGAGACATCATGGCAGCCATCGATGAGGGCGCGAGTGTGGGCTGCAAGGTGTAGGACTGAATTGAAGCGCCCTTCAGAAAGGGGGATAAGACATATGGCACGGAAAACCCATAAGGACATCATAGAGGGCTGGTATCCTTTTTCCCAGGAAGAAATCGACACCTATGTATCCAAAGGCCTCTGGTACAACCTGACCTTTGGGGACATCCTCGACAGGAACGCGGCCTCTATCCCTGATAAGACAGCCGTTATCGATGATACCCAGGAAGTGACCTGGAGGGAACTCCGGCAGAGATCCGACAGGCTGGCTCTTCATTTCAAGAAGATAGGCCTTGAATACGGTGACTTTGTCGTCCTTGTCATCCCGAACGTGGTTGAATTTTTCTACATCCTGTTCGGGCTGGCCCGGATCGGTGTGATCCCGGTCATGTGCCTTCCCAGGCACAGGAAGCTGGAAGTATCACACATGGTCAAGGTCCACGAGGCGAAGGCCATTATCGTCCCCACAGGGGAGAAGTTCGACTTTGTAGGGATGGTGGTCAAGGAGGTTCGTTCTGAAACCCCTTCCCTGAAATACTTCTTTACCCTGGGGGGCCCTCCTGTCGAAAACTGGTTGTCTCTGGACCAATGTCTCAAAGAGGAGATAGAAAAGGATTATTCCGAGGATTACTTAGAACAGTTCAGGCCGGACCCTAACGACATTGTGGCAGAGCAACTCTCGGGCGGGACGACCGGACTTTCCAAAGGCATTCCCCGCACGCACAATGAGTACATATGTCTGTGGGATTATGTGGGGCGGCGTGGGGGAATGACGGACGAATGCGTCTTTCTGTGCATGACCCCGGTAGCGCACAATATGCCCTTTTCCGCTATATACGGACCCATGTTTTTCCGTGGAGGCACAACGGTCGTCACCAAATCCCCCAGGCCGGAAGACCATTTTAGACTGATTGAAAAGCACAAGGTCACCCATGTGGAGCTGGTGCCTGTGGTTGTAACCTACTGGATGGAGGGAAAAGAGGCGAGAAAGAAATATGACCTGACCTCCCTCAGCGTGATTGGATGCGGCGCCCAGAAAGTAAAGCCGGTCCTGGTCAAGTGGTGTATGGAGGACCTGGGCGTCAAGTTCACCAATACCTTTGGTATGACGGAAGGTCCCCATATCTCGACCCGGTGGCACAATCCCCTGGAGGTGCAATGCAATACCGTGGGAAGACCGGCTATTCTCAGCGAGTGTGTGAAGGTAAAGCTGGTGGATGATGACAATAAGGAGGTCAAGCCGGGAGAGGTGGGCGAAATGGCGATAAAAGGCGCCCTTACGTTCAAAGGGTATTTCAGGGCGCCGGAGGAAAACGCGAAGAGCTTTGATGAGGAGGGCTTTTTTCACACCGGCGACCTCATGTCTCTCAGGCCCGACGGCAGATACGTGGTGGAAGGCAGGAAGAAGGATTCGATCATCCGCGGGGGTGAGAACATCTACCCAGAACCGGTCGAAGCCCTGCTGGTGGAACATCCCGGGGTCAGGAACGCTGCGGTGATCGGCATGCCCGATGCCATGCTGGGCGAGAAATTATGCAGCTTTGTGCAACTGGCGGAGGGAGAAAAATTCGGCTCTGAGGACATGAAACAATATATGAAAGAAAAGGGGATCGCCGTCTTCCAGTGGCCGGAGCGGTTGGAACTGGTCAAGGGGTGGCCGCTGACGGGTTTAAACAAGATTGATAAGCGTCTCCTGCGAGCTTATATGACCAACAGGCTCTTTGAAGAGGGCGCCATAAGCCAGGAGTTGGGCGACGAATTTCTGAAACGAGATAAGTTGTCCCTGGACGACCTTCAAACAGGGAAGGTCAAAATAGATTTCACCGGCGCCCCTTCATAGGCCTTTTTCTGTCATCTTGTTTGACGACCATGTGCCAAGCTTAGAGGCCGCTGTTCCTCCCGGGGCGATGCCGGAATGGCGAGACGGGAAGGAAGAAGGAGGGAAGCACAAGGGTTTAGATCATTCTACAAGGAAAGGAGGAAGACATGGCAAAAGAGATCGTCAAGGGCGGCGACAAGTTGTGGAACCTAAGATATGACAAGGTGGAAAAAGAACACCCTGAATTCAGGGGCAAGGCGGCAGTCTATTCCTATGCTACCAAGATCACGAACCCCAAGACCATCAGTTTCATATCCGGCGCCATACCCGTGGATAAGGACGGGTTCCTTGTGGGAAAAAATAACATGTTCGAGCAACTGAGACAGACGCTCGAAAACCTGAAAATACAAGTGGAACTGTCAGGGGCCACCCTGGACGACGTGATGAAGATAACCATTTACACAACGGATGTTCCCGAGGTTTTGAAGTTTCGTAACTGGTATTGTGAAAAATACCCCGAGCTCTTTGGAAAGGCGCCGGGAGATCAAACCGCCACGGCTGTAACCCTGATCGGGGTTACGCGGCTTGCCAATCC
>JAZDGZ010000514.1:0-3101 GCA_043806375.1 Pseudomonadota bacterium
GCGGCGACCGCTGCCGCTATCGACAGAGAGGGCTGGTTCCATTCGGGCGACGTGGGCGAAATGGACGAACAGGGCTATCTGAAGATCACCGGACGCCTGAAAGACGCCATCGTAAGAGACGGTGTTGAGATCCACCCTGCCGACTTGGAAGAGATTCTTTACGGCCTTCCAGAGGTCTCCGAGGTCCAGGTCTTCGGCTTTCCTCACCCTGAAAAAGGCCAGGAGGTGGCCGCCTGGGTGAAGCTCAAGAAAGGGGCCAAGCTCTCAATAAAAGACCTGGAGAAGTATGCCCTGCGGAAGATCGGCAAACCGAGGGCCCCTCACTACTTCAAGTTCGTCTCCAATTTCCCCATGACCCGGTCTGGCAAGGTCCAGAAGTTCAAGCTCACCGAAATGGCCCAAAAGGAAAACAGGGGACATTCGTAAAATATTGACTTCCTCATTTAGCCCCGCCGTATCTTAACCCCCGAAGAAGCGCCGGCCCCGAAGATTTCTAGGCCTCAGGGGTTCGGCGACCACAGTTGGTCCTGAGCCCCTTAACCTGGGAGAGAAATGCCAATATTTCGCCAACGTCCCCCTCCTTACTTTTGCTGGAAAAACAGGGAAAGGAATTCCGAATTGGAGCTTTTTCGCCCTGAACGTCGAAATTGAAGATTTATGTTGGATTTGAATGAATGCTTGATCTTTTGAGAAAATATGTTAAAATTAATACGATATGATGAGAGGGTCAGATCTTTTGATTTGACAAATAGGGCTTTTTTTGCACTGGGTTCTCTATGGCGAGACCGCTCAGAATAAAATATCCGGGCGCTTTTTACCACGCGATGAGCCGCGGCAACAGCCGGCAGGATATTTTCATCTCGGACGGGGATCGAAAAACCTTCCTCGACGTCCTTGCCGATAGCCTGGAGATCCACGATGTGACGGTCTTCGCCTATGCGCTCATGCCCAACCATTTTCACCTCACCCTTCGCACCAACCAGGCCAACCTCAGCGAATTCATGAGACATGTCCTGGTGACCTACACGGTCCGTTTCAACAGGAAACACGACAGATCAGGGCATCTCTTTCAGGGTCGCTTCAAATCTCTGCTTATTGAAGAGGATGAATACCTCCTTCCCTTGAGCCGATACATTCACCTCAACCCCCTTCGGACCGAGGGATTCAAGGGAAAAGAGGCGAAGGTGAGGGAAGCATATCTGAAGAAATACCCCTGGAGTTCATTCCCGGGCTACTGGTCGACACCCAAGAGGGTGAAATGGATGGACTATGAGTGGCTGTTAAAGGCCTATTTCGGCGGGGATGACCCCGGCGGGAGGGCTCAATACCGTGCCTACGTATATGCCGGGATCGCGGGGGATATCCGAAGCCCCTTTGATGATGTGGTTCACCAATCGATCCTGGGAAAACCGGGTTTTGTGGAGAGAACGAAGGGCAGGATCACCCCAGAGCCTGAGCGCGAGATACCCTCTTTGAGGAAACTGAGGCGGTCGATTCCGACGGAGGTGCTTCTCAACGCGCTGGGAGATCTTTACGGGGTGGCGCCGGAAGAGATCTTGAAAAGGACGGGCCGGGTGACATGGATTCGCCAGGCGGCGATGGAGCTCTGTTACCGGCGTTGTCCTGTGGGGCAGCGGGAGGTAGGGGCTCTTTTCGGCGTGGATTACAGCACGGTGAGCCAAAACCGCAGGCGATTCAAGGAGAGGATGAAAGCCGACAGGGGGCTCAAAAACGAATTCGAGGAGATTGAGAGAAAGCTTGGGGATTTGTCAAATCAAAAGATCTGACCCCCCAAGGGAAGGGGATAAGGAGGAGGGAGAATGGCGAAGGGTTCTCGCCATTGACGACCAGGAGAGCATCCTGAGCACGATTAGGGTTATCCTTGAGAGATACCTGCCGGAATGCGAGGTCCTCACGGCCCGCTCCGGCGAGGAAGGCCTGAAAAGGGCGGAGGCGGAACTGCCAGACACGATCCTGCTGGACATCATGATGCCCGGTATGGACGGCTACGAGGTCTGCAGGCGGCTCAAGTCGGCGGAGAAGACCAGAAACATCCCGGTTATTTTCCTCACAGGCATGGATGCGGGTCCGGAAGAGCGGTCCAGGGCGCTGGAGAATGGGGCCGACGCCTTCCTGACCAAACCGGTAGAGGGGGCGGAACTGGTGGCCCAGGTCAAGGTGGCCCTCCGGGTCAAGCAGACGGAGGACAAACTGAGGGCCGAGAAAGAAAGCCTGGAAGAGAAGGTTCTCAAAAGGACCCAGTCCCTGGCGGAGAGCGAGAGCACATACCGGGAGCTTGCGGAGAGGAGTCTCGACGGATTTGTGCGCACCACTATGGAAGGCGCCGTGCTCGAGGCGAACAAGGCCTTCGAGGATTTGGTCAGGTATAGCCAGGAGGAACTCAGGGCCCTGACCACCTGGGACCTGACCCCTGAGTGGTGGCACGAAAAGGAGGCGGAGCTGATTCGGCGGCATCGGGCTGAGGGCCACACGCCGCAGTGGGAGAAGGAGGTCCGGAGGAAGGACGGAGTAATGGTCCCTGTGGAACTGAGGTCCTACGTAACCAAAGACGGGGAAGGCCGACCGGCCAGCATCTGGGCCTTTGTCCGGGACATATCAGAGCGGAAGCGGGCCGAGGACAAGATCAGGGCATCCCTGAAGGAAAAGGAGATCCTGTTGCGGGAGATCCACCACCGGGTCAAGAACAACATGCAGGTGATCTCCAGTCTGCTGAACCTTCAGGCCGGGAAGGTTGAGGTTGAAAAGGAAGAGGGAACGCTCTTTCGGATAGCGTTTCCCCTTGACCATCAAGAACCGGGCAAGGTGGTGAGAGCGGATGAATGAACGACCCCGCCGATGCAGCGGAGAATTAAACCCAAAGAGACATTAATGGGGGCCTGGGTGTAGGTGCCCAAAAATATGGAATATCGAATGCCCGCCTGCCTGCGGGTGCTTGAAACCGGGATAATAGCCGTTCCCGTGAGATCGAGTTTGCGGGGTTATTCGCGCTTTATCCAACGGCACTGCGGACAGGTCGAACAAGGAACCGCAGAATGATGAAGTTTTCAATTCGATATTCGAAATTCCTTGTTGGACATTCT
>JAZDGZ010000515.1:0-3374 GCA_043806375.1 Pseudomonadota bacterium
CGGAATATGGATCGTGTTAAAGATAAGGCAGCTGTTATAACGGGTGCCGCCGGGGGGCTGGGAAAGGCTCAGGCCTTGCTATTAGCCGAGGAAGGGGCCAAGGTCATTGTAACCGACATTCATGAAACGGATCACCTCGAGATCGCAGAAGACATAAGGCGAAATGGTGGAAAAGCCGTCTATGCGAAGCTTGATGTAACCCAAGAGGCGGACTGGGAAGAGGTTATCGAGAAAACCCTGTCCGAATACGGCCGGATGGATATCCTGGTCAATAATGCCGGGGTGATCCTTACCAAGCCGATCGAGGAAACCACTCTGGAGGAATGGCGTTGGGTGACAAGCGTCAACCTGGACGGCGTTTTTCTCGGGACCAAGCACGCCATGGGGGCGATGAAGAAAAGCAAAGGGGGCTCGATCATCAATGTTTCGTCGGTTGCGGGCATTGTGGGCATGCCGAACTCAGCGTCCTACGTCGCCAGCAAGGGGGGTGTAAGACTCTTTTCCAAGGCGGCCGCCATTGAGTGTTCTAAGGCGGGTCGCGACTACAATATCAGGGTAAACTCTGTTCATCCCGGTTTTATTTTGACGCCGATGCTTGAGGATATCATTCAAGCAGACGTCAAAAAGACCGGGAAAAAATATGAGGAGGCTAAGAAGCTCAGGGAGGATTGGACCCTGGTTGGGCGCTTGGGTGATGCGGAAGAAGTCGCCTATGCCGTTCTTTATCTTGCCTCTGATGAGTCGAAATTCGTGACGGGCGCCGAGATCGTGATCGATGGGGGCTTTACCGCCCGATAGGGTTGCGCGGAAGGAGTTTAAGGAAATGGAAGGGAATTGCCCATGAGAGAGTTGATGTTTAACCAGGCCCTCAATGAGGGTTTGCGGTTGTGCATGCAGGAAGACGAAAACGTCGTCCTGCTGGGTGAGGATATCGGCCTTTACGGCGGCCTGTTTCAGGTCACGGCCGGTCTGCTGGACGAATTCGGACCCGAACGGGTCATGGACACCCCTATTTCCGAGGCAGGCTTCGTCGGCGCGGCTATCGGCGCGGCGGTCACCGGTCTTCGCCCGGTGGCCGAAATAGGGTTTCTTGATCTCACGACCGTCTGCATGGACATGATCATCAACCAGATGGCCAAGATGCGCTGGATGTTCGGCGGTCAGTGCCGGGTGCCCCTGGTGCTCAGGATGTCCTCCGGCCCCGGTCGCAATGCGGGCGCCCAACACTCCCAGAGCTTCTACTCCTTTTTCATGCATATTCCCGGGTTGTATGTCGTTGTGCCGTCCACCCCTTATGACGCCAAAGGGCTGATCATTGAATCCATCAAGAACGACAACCCGATTATCTTTGTCGAGCACAAGGGTCTCTATTTTCAAAAAGGCCCGGTTCCGGAAGAAAGCTACACCATTCCGCTGGGCCGGGCCGAAGTCAGGCGGAAAGGGCGGGACGTGACCATTGTGGCCACCCAGGTCATGGTGGGCCGATCGCTTGAAGCGGCAACGGAGGCCGCACGGGAAGGCATCGACGTGGAGGTGGTCGACCCCCGGACCTTGAGCCCTCTGGACACGGGCACGATTTTGGATTCGGTCAAAAAAACCGGCCGATTGATCGTGGCCGATGAAGACTACAAGACTTGCGGGGTCTGTTCGGCCATATCCGCCCTGGTGGCGGAGGAGGCCGTCTGGTGTCTGAAGGCGCCCCATTCTGCGCATCTGCTCCAAGGACACACCCGTACCCTACGCACCTACCCTTGAGAAGGAATTTATTTCGAACGCGACGGATCTCCTGAATGCGATCCATAAGGTCATGGCCTATGCCTGAGAGGGGACGAGTTCGACTGGAGAAACGGTCGGCCGCTTGCAGGGGGAAATATGAAGCTGAAAAACACGGACCTGATTCATCTCTATAAGACCATGCTCACCATACGCCGCTTTGAGGAACGCGTGGTCGATATGTTCGCCCGGGGCCAGGTCCCGGGCCTCACTCATGCCTATATCGGGGAGGAGGCGATTGCCGCCGGCGTCTGTGCTGCCTTACGCAAGGACGATTACATCACCAGCACCCACCGTGGTCATGGTCACGTCATCGCCCGTGGAGCTGACCTCAAACGGATGATGGCTGAACTCTGTGGGAAGAAAACAGGCTATTGCAAGGGCAAAGGGGGCTCGATGCATATAGCCGACATGTCGCTCGGCATTCTCGGGGCCAATGGGATCGTCGGCGGCGGTCTCCCCATTACGGTGGGGGCGGCACTGACGGCAAAGCGGCGCGGCACCGATCAAGTCGCCGTGAGCTTCTTCGGCGATGCCGCCTCAAACACCGGTAGCTTCCACGAAAGCCTGAACCTGGCTTCGGTCTGGAAGCTGCCGGTCCTTTTTGTCTGTGAAAACAACCTCTACGGTATCTCAGTGAGCCAAGAAAAACATCAGGCCATTAAAGATATCGCCGACCGGGCCGCTGCCTATGGGATGGCGGGCGCGCTCGTGGACGGCATGGACGTGATTGCGGTCCATCAGGCAACGGTGGATGCCGTCAACCGGGCGCGGTCCGGGCAGGGGCCGACCCTGTTGGAATGCAAGACCTATCGCTACCGCGGGCACCATGAAGGTGACCCGAACATGGGGGCCCGCTATCGAACCAAGCAGGAGATTGAGGCCTGGAAAAAGAAAGACCCCATTGATCGGATGGCCGGGCTGCTGGTCAATAGAAAGGTCGTTACCAAAAAGAAGCTGGCGGAGATCAATAAGGCGTTGACGGAGCAGATCGAAGGTGCGGTCGCATTTGCACTGGAGAGCCCTTTTCCGGAGGCCAAAGAATTATACGAAGACCTCTACGTATGATCGGGTTTTTGACCTGCTTTAGGGCCTTCGCCGTATTAACGGGCTGTTCCCCAAATCTGGCACTGGAAATGTCCAAGGGCCGCCCCCGGGATGGCCTTCGTAGAAGGCGCAATCAAATTCCCTCAGGGGCAGTGCTCACGGCACCATGATCTTAATAAAAGTACGGAATAGCCCCATAGGAGCATCTCCACCGGAGCCTTCATCGTTTGTGCCTGCCCGGTGGCGACTATGAGGCGAATGGGGGCGTCTTCAGAGAATCCGGGCAAATATTGCGCCTTCAGAGAAGACCACCCCGGGCAGGCGGCCCTTGGAGATCCTCCGATCCAGGTTTGGGCAACAGCCCGACCAATGTTGATGCTTGGTGATTCAAAGGAGAAATGAACACATGAAAAACATGGAAGAAGTCACATCCAAGATGAATCTGCCGCCGGTCACGCAGATCGGCGTGGTGGTCAGGGACTTGGACCAGGCCATGAGGTATTACTCCGAGATCCTGGGGTTGGGGCCTTTCAACCCGGTATTTGAACTTGCCC
>JAZDGZ010000516.1:0-2866 GCA_043806375.1 Pseudomonadota bacterium
TCGAGGGCCTCTCGGACGCCAAAGGCATCCCAGACCTCTTGAAGGTCGATGGGCTTTACATAAAACCCACGAAAGGTTTCGCTGGCAACGAAGCCGTCCTGCTCCAGTCGGTTGAGGGCGTTGATGACGGGCGTCCTCGACATATGGAGCAGTTTGCCGAGATCCTCATAGACGAGTTTCTGGCCGGGCGCAAGCTTTTGGTCAAAGATCATCTGCTTGATCTTGCGGTAGGCCTCCTGAATGAGGGTGTTGCCATGGTTGTTGTTTTCCAGGGGTGACACGGGGCCCCATATGGTGGTATCTGTTGTTTTGGCCTTCATGGGTTTTCCAGGGTCGAAAAAATTAATTCGATATTTAATTAAGGCACTCCTCTGTGTCAAGGAAAAAATGGCCCTTCTTTTCATGGAGAGCAAAAAGGCCGCTGGTATTGGGTAAGATTTTCTCTTGACATATTGATGGGGAAAATATAATGCGATATTTAATTCAATCCAGCCAAAGGAAAACGATAAAATGGTCCCGTCGGGATGTCACGTGCCTTTTTTTGAGAGGGGTGTGGGGTCGACCCGGAGGGGGTCAAGATAACGAGGGAGGAGCGGGGCGATGATCAAGAGGGTGAGTCACATCGGCATTGCCGTAGAGGACCTTGAAGAGGCGCGGGCCTTTTTCAGAGACAACTTTGCCCTGCCGAGTTCGGATAGGGAAAATTTCGGAGAGTTGCATTTCTCCTTCGTCCCCATGGGGGGGACGGACGTAGAGCTTCTTCAATCCACAGAGCCTGATGGACAAATCGCCAAATTTATAGGAAAAAGGGGAGAGGGCATCCACCACATCTCTTTTGAGGTGGACGACATTCAGGGGGAGCTCGATCGCCTCAAAGGGAAGGGTATCAGGCTGATCAACGAGAAGCCCTACCTCAATGCCCACAAGGAACTGGTGGCATTTATCCACCCCAAGAGCACCTTCGGGGTGTTAATTGAGTTGATTCAGAGCAAGGAGAAATGATAGGGGCCCCACCATAATAAGGTGTCCCATTCACACGCTTGGCCCATCGGCAACGTGACCGGTTACTCTTAACGATTATCGCTTGAACCGCAGAATGTCGAATAAAGAATATCGAATATCGAAGTGAGAACTTCATCATTCTGCGGTTCCTTGTTCGACATTCGATATTTTGGACCCTCACAACCGAGCCCTATAACATCACCTGTGCCAAGGGTGGAAAAGACCAGCTTCGAAGGAGGAGGACCATGCCGTACGAGAAGACCTGGGAAAAGGAACTTGCCAGACTTGAAGCCATGGAGGCCGAGGCACGTCATGGCGGCGGAGAGGAGCGCCTGCAGAAACAGCGCGCCGCCGGCAAAATGACGGCCCGGGAGCGGGTGGAGTATATCCTGGACGCCGGCAGTTTCAGCGAACTGAACATGTTGGCCGAGCATCAATGTCGAGATTTCGGCATGGAGCAAAAGAGGTTTCCCGGAGACGGCGTTGTGACCGGACACGGCACTATCAAAGGCCGCAGGGTCTTCATCTACGCGGAGGATGCAACGGTGCTCGGAGGGTCGACCGGTAAAACCCATGGGGCCAAAATCCATTACATTCTGAGGCTGGCGCGGGAATCCATGGTTCCCGTGATCTGTCTGAACGACGGCGCCGGCGCCCGTATCCATGAGGGCATGGATAACGTCTACGGCGTTACAGGGCAGTTCTATCAGACGACCCTCAATTCAGGGATTGTCCCTCAGATCGCGGCCGTCATGGGCGATTGCACGGGAGGGGCTGTCTATTCTGCCGCCCTCTGCGATTTTTTTATCCAGGTGGAGAAGACGGCCCATGCCTTTATCACCGGTCCTGCTGTGATCAAGGAGGTGACGAGAGAAGAGGTCTCCTTTGAAGCATTGGGGGGTGCGGGGGTCCACAGCACCAAGTCGGGCGTCGCCCACCTGACGGCCCGGGATGATCGGGAATGTCTGGATACGATCAAAGGCCTTCTCGATTTCCTGCCCCAGAACAATCTTGAAAAACCGGCGCCAAGGGAGACCTCGGACCCCCCTGACAGGGAAGTCCCGGAACTGATCGAGATGGTTCCTATCGTGATGAGAAAAACATACGATATGCGGCAGGTCATCCGAAAAGTGGTTGATGACGGCCTGTTTTTTGAGATCCACCCGAAGTTCGCCCAGAATCTGGTGGTGGGCTTCGCCCATATGGGGGGCCGAGTGGCAGGCATCGTCGGAAACAACCCCCGGTTCCTGGGCGGGTGCCTGGATATCGATGCCTCTGATAAGGCATGCCGTTTCATCAGAACATGCGATGCATTCAATATCCCCCTGATCACGATGGTGGATGTCCCCGGTTTCTTGCCGGGTGTGCGTCAGGAGCACGGGGGGATCATCCGTCACGGGGCCAAAATGCTCTATGCGTGGACCGAAGCAACCGTTCCCAAGATCTCTATGATCCTGAGAAAGATGTACGGTGGATCGATTCCTGCCATGGGCGTGCACGAGATCGGATTCGATCAGGTCTTTGCCTGGCCCTCGGCTGAGATGCAGATGGTGGGAGCGGAACCCTCCGTGAAGATTCTCTATCGCCGCGAGCTTGATCAGGCAGACGATCGCCAGGCGTTTTTTGAGAAAAAGGTCCAGGAGTATCAAGATCTCTACTTGACCCCTTATCATTCAGCCTCACGCTCGGTCATTGATGCGGTGGTTCATCCCAAGGATACGAGAAAGCGAATCATCGCGGCTTTGAGGATTTTGGAGGACAAGGCGGAACCGTCGAGGCCGTACAGGAAGCATGGGAACATGCCCGTGTAAACACCTCAAACTGTTGGCAACCCCTTTGAGAAAAGGGGAGGCGAATCTCTGCA
>JAZDGZ010000517.1:0-2131 GCA_043806375.1 Pseudomonadota bacterium
CAGGTCCCCCAGCCGGCCCACGATCTGGATGAAAAAGGTGAACCCGAAGATCTCCAGAAAGAACTGGAAACCGCTGGGCAGGCCGTAACGCATCAGGCGGGCGAACAGGTCCTTGTCAAAGGCCCTGCTCTCCCACGTCCCGAACCTGGCCCGGTTGGCTGGGCTAAAGATCAGCAGGGTCAGGATGGCGACGATACAGGCGGAAGACGTCACCGTGGCTATGGCCGCCCCGACGATCCCCAGTTCCGGGAATGGCCCGACCCCGTTGATCAGGCAATAGTCGAGGGGTATGTTGACAGTGGCCCCCGCCAAGTGGACCAGCATCACCGTCCAGGTGAGCCCTCGGCCTGTGTAAAAACAGGCCATGGCCGAACTTAGGACCACCAGCCCGGCCCCCAGGGTCAGGATGCTGAAGTAGGTCGCCTCCAGGGACTGAATGCGGGGAGAATGACCCACGAGCGTGAAAAGGGGTTCGGCAAGGAAGAAGAGGGAGGCCAGAAAAAGGGCGGCAAAGAGGGAGAAGTAGATCCCCTGCCACAGTGCGGCGCCGACCCGGCTTAAGGCCCCGGCCCCTGTGTACTGGGCCACAAAGGCGTTGGTATAGTTGGCAACACCCATAAAGAAGGCAATGCAGGTAAAGGAGGCGATCCCGGCCGGTAGGGCCGCGGCGATGGCATCGACCGAGTAATTGGCGAGGAACACCCGGTCCGTGAACTGCATGAGGGTAATAGAACCCATGGAAGCCACCAGGGGCAGGCTGATGGCAAGGACCTGGCGGTAGCCGTTCGGCTTTGACCAGCGCTCGATCATCATTCGCATCCATCTCGGGGGACTCTGCCCCGCGCTCCTTTCAAGTGTTTTACGTGAACGCCCTTGAGAAACTGGAACATTCCAGCTCTTTGAAATGGAGCGATGATTGGTTCATGCTCGTTTGCGCCGGATTGCATTGATTGCGTTGTCCAACTGCTGCAAAAAACGAGATCGGTCTCGCTTATCAAAGGGTGGAGGTCCACCTGTGACCTCACCCAACTCGCGCAACCCGGATAGAAGGTCGCGAGTTGCCAACGCTGAGCCGATGTTGTCCTCGGTGAATGGCTTTCCCGTCGGCCCAATCGCGTACGCGCCTCTTTGAAGGCATCGAGCTGCGAGGGGAATGTCCGCTGTGACCACGATATCATCAGGGGCTATGTGCTCGACAATCCAGCCATCGGCTGCGTCCAGGCCTTTGTCAACGACCTCCAGGGTCAGCCTCGGGGTCTCGGGGATTCGCATCCATGAGTCTGCCACCAGAGTAACGCCGAGTTCATATCGTCCGGCGACTCGATAGACTTCCTGTTTTACGGGGCAAGCGTCTGCGTCAACGAAGATATGAAGCAAGTCAGCACCTTCACAAGAACTGCAAGGTCAACAACATGATCGCCCTTCTTTTCAAGGACGTCACGTCATTGCGTCAGGAGTCTTTGCTCTCCTTCTTGGCCTTCTTTTCGGCCTTCTTTTCTTTCTTGGTCTTCGTCGGTTTCTTCTTGGTTTCCTTCTTAGTGTCTGCGCCTTTACTCATTGTTTCTCCTCCTTTTCATCTAATTCAGGCTTCGACTACCTTGTCTTTTTGAGATCTTTCATATATGCCTTCACTATCCTGATAATTTCTTTTCCATATTTCTCTACAAAGTGAGGGCCGACACCCTGTACCATGAGTAATTCATCATAGGATGTGGGCAGGCCTGATGTCAAATGGTCCAGGACCCTGTTGGTAAAGATACGAAAGGCAGGGAGACCTTTTTTTTTAGCCATACCCGTTCGCCATTCTCTCAGGGCATCATACAGTTTTGGATTTTCCGATGCGCCGGACCCGGCTTTTCTGATCACTTGAAGGGTGGCTTTCTTCTTCCCTGCAGCTTGGATTTTGCCCCTTGTTTTTCGAACCCCGCCCCGCAATGTTATGGCTAGGGACGGGACATCTTTGGGATCAAAAGCATATCCCCCCTTTGTAAGCTCTGCTCTTTTGTAATGAATCCGTTCCCCTTCCTTTTCAAAACTATGTTCACTGAGGCTTATCAGATCCGCCTTAGCCAGGGACCTGAGAAGGTTTTCAAAGTCCGACCGTGGAAGAACAGAACCAGGGCAGGCGCCA
>JAZDGZ010000518.1:0-4726 GCA_043806375.1 Pseudomonadota bacterium
GGCGAGAAGAGGAGAGGTAAAGGGTAGAGTACTGACAATTGGGCATATGTTGTCTGCTCTCACTCAGCGTTTGTGTGTGGGTCGGGCCAAGGCCACAGACTGGAATGGTTCGGGAAGACCTGAAAAATGGCTTAGATTAGAAGAGAAAGAGGACATCGGGGTCATGTCGTGATTTTTGTTTTAGCCATGAAGAGGCTCTGGAGTCGGGTCTTGGATTGCCGCATTTGGGGCCGGTACGATAAGCCGGGGGGGACGATGGATGCTGGTCCCTGGACCCTTAAAACTGAAAACCGGATGAGCAGAGCAAGAAACATCCTCCTTTGCTGGAAGCTTCGGAGGAGAGGGGAGCAGAGCGCAAAAAGGGGGTGTGGGATCACATCCTGGATTGGGAGTTGGAATGGACCCGAGGAAACGAGCTGACATCAAACCGGGGGGCCGGGTGCAGGTTGTGCAGAAACAGGATCAGCGTTCCGGGAGACTGACGGAAGGGACCGTTAGCAAGCTTCTCACGAATTCGGCCACTCACCCCCACGGCATAAAGGTGCGCCTGGTGAGCGGAGTGGTCGGCCGCGTGAAGGAGATCATCTCCCAGTAAGGTGGCAGGTGGGGGTCGGGTTAGGATAATCTGTTATTATTCTGACTGCGGGATTCTGTATTCTGAATTCTTGATACCCCGTGGCTTGCCGCGGGGTAGTGTATTAATTTACCATCTGAGCCAAGATTTTTCAACAACCTTTTGGCTGGAAGAGGGTCGAGTGGGGCCAATCATCACCCTTTTATAAACCTCTCCACCTAAATGGTATGTGACTGGAATTGCAGTCTAAAAACAAATATGATATGCTTCCACGCGATTGTCTGATTCTATTTTCTCCGAAAGCGGGGGGCTTCGCATGGTACAAAGTGAAAGATCCTTCACTCTGAGTCCTTGGGTTTCCGATATTTTTGTCCTCTTCCTATTGTCTTTTCTTTTTGTAAATCCTCTATTTAATCAACACTGGATCATAACGGGTGAGAGTATTGACCAACTTCTAAGGGTCATCGAACTAAACCGGGGCATAGGAGAGGGTCAGTTTTATCCTCGGTGGTTTGGTGATCTTGCAGGAGGATTTGGCTATCCCTACTTCATTTTCTATGCGCCTCTCATCTACTATGTTTCAGAGGCCTTCCACTTGCTCGGGTTTGGCCTGGTGACTTCCCTGAAGTGTATGATTTTTCTTGGTGTTCTCATGTCTGGCGTTGGCATGTATTTGCTCACCAAGCCCTTTTGGGGGAGTTTCGGTGCCTTGGTTTCTGGGGCCGCCTATATCTATGTCCCTTATCGAATGGTGGATTTATACCTCAGGGGGGATTTTGCGGAGGCCTTTGCAATGAGCCTTCTTCCCTTTGTGTTATATTTCTTTTATCAGATCGTGGTAAGGAAAGAAGTGCACTGGGTATTAGGCGCAGTGATTTCCTATGCCGCGCTGATTTTCACCCACAATGCTACCGCCTTAATTTTTTCGGGCTTCCTCCTGTGGGTTTTGATCTTTTTCGCGCTTCAGAGAGGAAGCTTCTATGGCTTGGCCAGAGGGCTCTTAGGGATGATCTGGGCCCTCAGCCTCAGTGCCGTCTTTTGGCTGCCGGCTCTCCTGGAGAAGGGGTTGGTCAACATCCATCTCATTCATGATGACCTGGCCCTTGATTTTCGCAACAACTTTTTGGAACTGATCCGGCTTTTTTCGACGACCTGGACTCTGGAGGGGGGACCAGCAGACCGAAACCTGCCTTTTCAGATCGGATGGCCACACATACTTTTCGTCATGTTTTCATTCAGTTATCTCTTGAGACCAGAAAGCCAGGGCAAAAAAGAGGCGAGACAACACATGCTTTTTTTTCTTTTTTGTGTCATTTTAGCGCTCTTTTTTACCAATGAATCGTCAAGACCTATTTGGGAAAGCCTACCCCTTATGAAATATCTTCAATTTCCCTGGCGATTCCTGACCATACTGTCGTTCTTCATTTCAATACTCTCCGGGGCCTTGCTTCTCTATTTTGTGGACACGCCCAAGCCGATTCAACAGGTTTTCCAGATTGCTCTGGTGATCATCATCGCTCTAACGGGTCTCCAGTATTGTCGCGTGAGCGGCTATCTCATCATGAGTGAAGAGACCATGAGCCCGGAATGGGTGAAGGCACATGGGGGGACCGTTTCGGCATATAACACCAGTAAGATGGATCAGATCAGGGATTACGGCGAATACCTGCCAAGATCTGTTAAGAAACTCCCTGACAAGAGGCGAGCGGGGCAGGTGGAGGTGCTCACGGGGGCCGGGAGGATCATGGATTTGAAAAGGACGATGCAGGCCTACGAATTCACGGTCTCAGCAGATGAGAATATAGAAATCATCGTGGGCTCATTTTATTATCCCAGCTGGAAGGGGCGTGTTGAGGGTAGAGCGCTGTTCCTTTTCACGGATGACGAAGGGCTGATCCATCTGCAGGTTCCTAAAGGGATAAGCAGAGTAAAAGTCTTTTTTGGTGACAGCACTGCAAGAAAGTGGGCCAAATATCTTTCCCTTGTTTCCTTGTTGGTGGTGCTGGTGATCCTTTTTCTCAGGATAGCAAAGAATCCGGCTATCATTCTTGCAGGTCGACGTTTCAAGCACGAGTCAGCCAAGAAGGAAACAAATAGGATTAATGGGGCGTAAGGATTCCTTATCACTAACAGGTGAGACAACTTTGAGGTCTTATGGAACACAGGTTTAAAGAAGAATCTAAACGAAAGCACAGAAGCCTATGGTGGAAGATTGTCACCCTTGTCGTCCTTATTCTGGTCATGGTTTGGGTGCGGGCTTTTTATGGGTCCATGCAGGACTACAGGACTGGGGAAACCCTTTTAAAGGAAAATCAGACCATCAGAGCCATCACCTATTTTGATCGTTCTCTTCACTGGTATGCCCCACTCAACCCTTACGTGGAAAGGTCTGCGAAACGACTCTGGGAGATCGGCGAGCGAGCAGAAGAAGAAAAGGATAGCCGTCTGGCCCTGATCGCCTATGAATCCATCAGAAACGGATTTTACGGGGTAAGTCACCTTTTTACCCCTGGTGAGGATTGGATACGACGGGTTGACAAGAAAATCGATGGCCTTTCTTCTCTTCAGGGAAGAGGAGGGTCTGTTCCTTCCATGAAAGATCCTCATCCGGGTGGCATCTGGAGCGCGGTTGTGGTCATCAGTTTCATCGGATGGGTGGGATCGCTGGCAGGCTTTGCTCGATGGGTTATCGGGAGGGAGGAAAGGCCCGGCAGACGGCTGGGCCGGGTGGTTCTTTGGATCAGTTTGGGTGTTTCTTTTTTCGCGTTGTGGATTCTAGGAATGATGTTCGCCTGAAGTTGAAGAGGCGCCCAATGCCTCGATCCTGTAAAGCCGCAATAGAGGCACCGAATCGACCGCGATGCCCCAGATCGGAACCGCTACCTTTCCGCCTTTCCTGAGAGCAGAAAACGTCCGCTCCTCCCAGAATCCCACATAGGGCCTGCCGAAAATGAGCATAAAATCCATATCCAGGGGTTCAACGATGGGAGTGAACTTAATCCTCCCTGCCTCTGTCATGTCTTTGAAAAAGAAATCCGCAGGCGGAAGAGGAAAATACACTCTGGAACCCAGGGCCAGAGCGTTCAATTCCTGCAGAGCAGGCTTATTGAGGATCTCCCACCAGTAGGTCGTTTCATAACCCCTCTGATGTGCTCCAGCCAGGCCTCCCACTGATCCATTGTAGTAGGAAAGTTCATAGGGAGGTTGTCTTGCAGGGCTGTGAACGTCCAAAGCAAAAAGAAGCAAAGAAGTCGCAGCAAGGGCTAACCGCACCGCGATCTTTGCAGGCGATTTCCCACTCGAATGGACGACAAAATTCCACAGCCTTATGAGACCCAGTGTCATGAAACAGACGGCAAAGGGAAAAGCCGGGAGCAGATAGCGGATGCCGTCGTTGGTTGGGCTCAGAGGAAGGGAGAGAATGAGAAAAGGGGTGGAGAAGCCCACAAGCACCATGATCATCCTGAAATCGGCCCTGAGAGTTTTGTCGTGGAAAAAGGATCCAAGCCCGACAAGAAGAAGCAAGAGGTGGAGCAGGGGTGTGGTGATAAAGAAAACGACATAGGGGTAGTAAAATGGACCTCTGTGGGAGTAGAATTTCCCCCCAAAGTAGACCGTGAAAGGTGTCCACTCTTTTCGTGTCACAGTCTGGGTGATGAGTTCCACGCTCCTTGACAGAGGGGAAAACCACCAATCCGGATTGAGTGCATAAAACGTGAAGCTTGCCGTTAAGCATATCATCGAAAGACTCTGAAGCGCCTTTTTCGACGCGTTCCTGTGCAGGATCAGAAAAAGGATGAGAACGGGAAGGGCAAGGAGCAGAGACGTGATCTTGATGCTGGCTAGGATTCCGAGAATGATTCCTGTGAACCAGGTTCTCCCGTGATCCATGCTTTTTTTTGCCCCCATAACGAAGAGCATGAGAAAAGCAGTCATCGGAATATCGGTCGCCGCAAAGTGAGTGTGAGCAAAAAAGCGGGGAATGCTCAAGAGAAGCAAGACAGCGAAAAGGCTTCCGGTGTGGGAAGGGCCGAAGTTCCATCGCAGGAACAGGGCCAAGCTGGCAGCAAAAACAAACATGCACAGTAGGCGGTTTTGGATGTACGGGTCTTTTTCCCAGAACACGATCCCTTGGGCGATGACATAGAGCCA
>JAZDGZ010000519.1:0-10440 GCA_043806375.1 Pseudomonadota bacterium
TTAATAAATTGGGCGACGCAGATCGCCGCCTTACTCGCCAAGACCGCCTCTTCGGTCATCGTTGCGGTAGTGCTGGAGGTTGTCCAGCCACCCCAATTAAAGCCGATGATCATTGCGATAATTCCCCCACAAATTGCCCCACAAATAAAACCCCAAATTCCATACTTAATCTTCCCTGGAGTTTCTGGTTCCATTGATAATACCTCCCTAAATTGTGGCGATATCTTTATTTGATAAACAATTGCATATTGCCTTTGAAAAAATGATATTTCAGGCTCCTAACCGGCATAGCAACAGCCTGCTAGGAGCTAGGGCTTGCACATTTTCAGGGGTCTTTTCATGCAGTACCTCCAGGCTGGAGGTTAATGGTGGAAGGAAAAATATCTAATTCAGGAAAACAGGGAAATCAACGAAAGTCAAGAGAAACCGAGTCTTGGCAGAGGCTGAAATAGAAGCATCTCGGTTTCGATTTCGTGATGTAAGCAATCGAAATCTCAGATTCAACACTTCCCAAATGAATCTGGAGGCCCTGATTTCCTAGACGCTACTTCTTTGGTTTCATAAAGACAACTCAAGAATCATAGCACGAAGTCACTTCCAGTTATGGCCGAAAAGTACCTCAGTTTGGAAAAGCACCAAGATGCTGACGGTTTTTCCGTTAAAAGATGATAAAATATTTAGTAAAAATTATATTATTTTAAGAAAAATAAATAAAATAAAATAAAAGTTTGACATATTATGGATATAGATATATATTATATTAAAGTTTTTAAAAATATAGTTATTTTTAATTATTGCTAAACAAGTTTAAAAATAATAATTTATAATTGTCTAAATTTACTACTAATTTAGTCGGCCTGGCAGGGTTCAGGAGAAAGCCTAGGAAGCCACCCACCACATAGTCCTGTTGACTTATAAATCCACAACCAAACCCGATAGCTGCCAAATTCTAATATGATTATCAACATGACATTACGATTAAGGGGAAAGGTTTTGGATGAACCGAAGAAAGGGCCTTCCCATGAAGAGACGACTCAAAATGCTACAAAGGAGAATCTATTTTGGCACAGATTATGACAACCAAAGAAATGGCGAAGTATTTAAGACTGCATGCAATAACAATATGTAAATTATCCAAGGAAGGTAAAATCCCTTCAGTTCGTATCGGTGGGGTCTGGCGATTTGACAAAGGGGTCATTGATGAATGGATCGCCAAAGGCTAAGAGAAATCATGCAAGACTGTTTTCATTAGGAGGATCAGAACGGAGAGTGTTTTGGTTCACAATACTGTCAGAAAATCAAGGGAGAAACTCCTCATGACTAAGACGGGGCTTGCCAGGAACCCAGGTGTTTTCCCATTGACTGTCGATAGGATTGAGAAACAGATATAAGATAGAAAAAGGAGCAATAATGAACGAAGGTACACGAAATCAATTAGAGGTAAAGCTTAAGAAGATGCTTAATCACTTTGATCAAGCCGAAGCTATCCAAAAGCAGCCAATACCTCAACCAGGTACCGGCGATATTATTCGCCGTAGGAGAGATGAAAAAGATAAGCGTTTTTCCGTCTGAAGAGAACCCAGGAGCGCCTTCATGGAGAAGGTATATAAGCCCTGCGCCAACCCCGACCAAAACTCATCCTGAAAAGGGTTCAGGTGAGAATTTTACACCAAATTTACACCAGGACGGAAAAGGGGAGTCAGACTAGAAATCTAACCCCCCCCGGAAACGTTCGACAATTTTGTTTAATAAATGGTGCGGAAGGCGGGACTTGAACCCGCACGGGTTTTGCCCACTACCCCCTCAAGATAGCGTGTCTACCAATTTCCACCACTTCCGCACAGAATCGGGGCATCTATTTTTTGTCTGCCCCTGCAGGAGCAGGGCTTTCCGTTTGTTGCGCCGACGGCGCCTGCTGGGTCTGACCCGGCGTCACCCCCTTCATGATGGAGGAGGTGGCCCCCTTCCCGAAAAGAAAGGCAAGGGTCAGAGAGGTAAGCATGAAAATGACCGCTGCAGCCACCGTAATCTTATGCAAAAAGGATGTCGCCCCGGCACTGCCGAACACGGTCTGGCTCGAACCGCCGAAGGCGGCCCCCATATTCGCCCCCTTTCCTTTTTGAAGGAGGACGATGAGGATAAGGGCAACACAGACTGCCACGTGAATGAACACTATAATAAACTGCATATATCTAACCCTGCCAAAATAGAATCGTCGAAACTGGAATTCGATCACCGCAAGCTTTTAATCTCTTTTTGGGTTTAATTCCCCGCAGCTTGCTGCGTATGGTAATGTATAATGCCTCTGGATGTGTCATGCACTTTAAAGTATCCAGGAGCCAGGAGTCAGAATCCAGAAGAATAAGGCTAATATGAAAGCCGTTAGTATGGTTGTTTTATTCTGCCTCCTGAATTCTGGCTTCTGAATTCTTGATACCCCGTAGCTTGCTGCGGGGTAGTTCATTGATCTTAGCAAAAAATCTCAAGATTGCAATCAAAATCCCTGACTCTCACGAATGTTGGAACCGAATGATCGGCAGAAAGGTGTCGGCCTTCAGGCTGGCTCCTCCCACCAGGGCCCCGTCTATATCGGGCCTTGACATCAAATCCTTTACATTATCGGGTTTTACGCTGCCACCATAGAGGATTCTGGTAGAGCCAGCCGTGACGGCATCAAAATGGTCCTCCAGCCACCGGCGGATATGCCGGTGAACTTCCTGGGCCTGCTCGGACGTGGCCGTTCTGCCCGTGCCGATAGCCCACACCGGCTCGTAGGCCAGGATCGTGGAGGGCGGTAATGTCTTTTCATCCCTGAAGTTCTTCAGGGACCCGGCGAGTTGTTGATTGATGACATCGAAGGTCTTGCCGTCCTCCCTCTCCTCAAGGGTCTCCCCGATGCAAATGATAGGGACGAGCCCTGTCGCTGCCGCTGACTTGGCCTTGAGATCGACCATTTCGCTGGTCTCGCCAAAGAGTGCCCTTCGCTCGGAATGACCCAAGATGACATGGGTGCACCCCGATTCGAGCAACATGCCGGGGGAAATCTCGCCCGTATAGGCGCCACTCTTATCCCAGTGCATGTTTTGCGCGGCCAGGTATATTCTTGCCTGACCCATGGCCTTCTTGACCGCCGAAAGGGCCGTGAAGGGAGGGGCCACGAGGACATCGACCCCTTCCAGGTCCGCCATCTGCCCTGAAAGGGTCTTGACGAGCCTGGTCGACTCATCGAGATTCAGGTTCATTTTCCAGTTGCCGGCAATGAGAGTCCTACGTTCGGTCATTTTTTTCACCGCTTGTGTCATGAAATTTCTTAAAACGTGTCAGAATGCCCACCCTTGAAACTGTGCTTTACCCATAAGTTGGGTTGCTGACCACAGAGAGTGTTTTGCGCGTGTGATTCCAACCACCCAAAAATATTGAATATCGAATGCCCGCCTGCCTGCGGGTGCTTGAAACCGGGATATTAGCCGTTCCTTTAAGATCAACGTTGTGGGGTTATCCCCACTTTATTCAACGGCACTGCGGGCAGGTCCAACAAGGAACCGCAGAATGATGAAGTGTTCACTTCTACATTCGATATTCCTTATTCAATATTCTGCGGTTCAAAAAAGTTTACTAAACTCCAATAGTTGCTCTGCCTCTGTGTCCAGCAAGAACTTATGGGACATGGTCAGCCCCTGAGAGGGGGAGGCCTTACTTCTTGGCCATATAAAGGGCCAGGTCGATCATCCGGTTGGCGTAGCCGAATTCATTGTCGTACCAGGCGATGACCTTGACCAGGTCTCCTACAGTCATCGTGGAGAGGGCATCCACGGTGGAGGAGAGCGTCGTCCCGTTGAAGTCAATGGAAACCAGGGGCTTTTCACAGTAGTCGAGGATGCCTTTCAGATATCCTTCGGCTGCCTCTTTCAGGGCGCCATTCACCTCGTCAACGGTCGCGGCCCTGCCCAATTGTGCAACGAGATCGACGACGGAGACATTGGGGGTCGGAACACGAATGGCCATCCCGTTCAATTTGCCCTTAAGCTGTGGAAGCACCAGCGCGACCGCCTTGGCGGCCCCCGTGGTCGTTGGAATCATAGAGAGGGCTGCAGACCTCGCCCTTCTCAGGTCCTTATGGGGAAAATCCAGCAACCTCTGATCGCCTGTGTAGGCGTGGGTCGTTGTCATGAGCCCCTTTTCGATTCCGAAATTGTCGAGCAATACCTTGCACACCGGGGCGAGACAGTTTGTCGTGCAAGAAGCGTTCGATACCACATGATGCTTTTTCGAGTCATATTCCTGGTGGTTGACACCCATCACGATGGTGATGTCGGGATTGGTCCCGGGAGCCGAGATGATCACCTTTCTGGCCCCAGATTTCAGATGGGCAGAGGCCTTTTCCTTGTCTCGGAAGAGACCGGTGCATTCAAGAACGATCTCGGCGCCTACTTCGCCCCATGGGATATTCGAAGGATCCCTTTCATTATAAATCTGGATCTCTTTCCCGTTGACGATCAAGGAGTGATCCGTAGACGAAACATCGTCGCTCAGCACGCCTTGCGTGGAATCATACTTCAACAGGTGGGCCAGGGTGGCCGGATCGGTGAGATCATTGAGTCCCACAAATTCGACTTCCTTATTTGAAAGCCCCGCCCTAAATGCCATTCTTCCAATACGCCCGAACCCATTAATTGCCACTTTAACGGACATTTTCTACCTCCTGCGTGGATTTCAGAAAAGGATAATCATTATTGAATCTCATCCTTCAGTCAGTTACAAACATTGCAGCGAATGACGCCTTCAGAGATCGTCAAGGACATCACGATCGCATCTTCATCGGTATCTCCATAATACCTTGGCCTGCGGCCCACTTCCTCGAACCCCAATTTCCGGTAGAGTCCTTGGGCTGCCGCGTTGGATAACCTGACCTCCAGCCAGACCTGATGAATGCCTTTCGGAACCCCTGATTCAATCATCCTGGTCAAGAGGTGAGCGGCATAACCTCTCCCCCTTGCTTTCGGGTGGACGGCTATGTTGATCAGTTGGATTTCGGCGTCGAAGATCCAAAAGCAGATGTATCCCGCAACGGCCTTGTTCGCGGTCAAGACCCATAGGCGGGAAATAGGATTTTTTACCTCCTGCTCAAAGGCCCCGAAGGACCAGGGAGACTGAAAAGAGAGGGTTTCAATGGCCAGAATGCGGTCAAGATAAACCGGCTGGTTCTCGGGATTGACACTTACGATCGAGGTCATGCCGACTCCAGCAACTTGCTGGCCAAGGAGATGCCGGTCTTCCCGGCTTCTTGGGCCCTTTCAGCCAGAGCGCTCAACTTCAGATCTGAACGATTCTGAATGATGGCAATAATCATCGGCAGATTGACGCCGGTCAGAACCTCAACTCTCCCATCCTTAAGAAAAGACAGGCTCAAGTTGGATGGCGTCCCTCCAAACATGTCGGTCAGGATGATGACGCCCTGGCCGGATTCGAGGGCCTTGACCTTTTCCTCTATCAGCTTTCTTATCTCTTCGCTGCCGGTGGTCTCGGTAATAGAGATTGCGTCTGCTCTATCGATCCTGCCGACGATGAATTTGGCGGCATTCAGCAATTCTCTGCCCAGTTCGCAGTGGGTGACGATCAACAAGCCTATCATAGTATTCAACCCGGTTTTGAATGAGGTTTAATCTCTCTTTGGGTTTAATTCCCCGCAGCTTGCTGCTTACGGTACTGTATAATGCCTCTGGATGTGTCATGCACTTTAAATTATCCTGGAGCCAGGAGTCAGAATCCAGAAGAATAATGCTAATATGAAAGCCCTTTTTATGGTTGTTTTATTCTGCCTCCTGAATTCTGGTTTCTGAATTCTTGATACCCCGTAGCTTGCTGCGGGGTAGTTCATTTGTTTCCCGGATGTCAGAATTCCTCGTCGTTCTGTATAATCGTTTTATAAAGCTCCTGCCTGTTCTGGGCTTCCATCAATACCTTCCGAAAGGCACCGTTCTTAAGGATCTTTGCAATCCTAGCCAGGGCCTTGAGATGAATGCTGGCGGCGTTCTCAGGGGCCACCAACAGAAAAAAAAGGAAGGCGGGTTCGCCGTCCATGGAATCAAAGTCGAGCCCTTTTCGACTCCTGCCAAAGGAGATAATCGGCTGGGTGACGGCAGGAAACTTGCCGTGCGGAATGGCAACGCCGTCACCGATGCCGGTACTTCCCAGACGCTCTCTCTCCAATAGGACTTTGACAAGCGAATTCTTATCGAGCGACGGCTCATGACTCGCGATCGCTTCCGCCAGCTCTTCCAAGACCCCTTTCTTGTCTTTCGCCTTCAAGTCAGGGATAATGTTATCTTCTTCCAATATGTCTGAGAGTCTCATCGCTTTTGTCAGTAAAAATGGTCAATGAAAGATCAGCTAGAAGGCTCAATCAGTCCGAGGTTGCCGTCTCTGCGTTTGTAAATGACGTTGATTTCCCTGGACCGGGAGTTTCTGAATACCAGGAAATCCTGCTGTGACATGTTCAACTGCATGGCAGCTTCCTCAGGATCCATGGGCTTGGCGATAAGCTTTTCTACCTCTATAGCCGGTTCGTCAAGAGCCCCTTCCGAGACCTCTGCTGTTGCATCATTTGCCAAGACCTCTTCACCTTTTATATTTTCCGCCTTTCTTTGTTTAATCTTGGATCTGTGTCTCTTGACCTGTTTTTCAATCTTATCCATAACCTGATCAATGGCCGAGTACATATCGTCCGTCTCCTCTACGGCCTTGATTTTAGTACCATCGACGCTCAAAGTGACATCGGCCGAGTGCCTGAATTTTTCGACGCCGAGAACGATATGGGCTTCAATAGGGGAATCCAGGTATTTCTTGACCTTCAATACCTTCTCCTCGGCATAGGCTCTCAGGCTTTCCGTTGGTTCCATGCGTCTGAATGTGACCGCAATTTCCATAGGACCTACCTCCCAAAAAGAAAAAAATTCTCTAACAGAAAAAATATCAAAAGTCAAACCAAGGGAAGTTCAATAGGGATTTTTCCTCTTTCTAGAGGGCGATATGCCCAGAGTTTCCCTATACTTGGCAACTGTTCTCCGGGCAACGTCAATGTTGTATTTCCTGAGCATGTCGGCGATTTCCTGGTCGCTATGAGGTTTTGCGATATTTTCGCATTTTATAATGTTTTTGAGGTGTTCCTTGACGCTCTCCGATGAAACGGAAGCTCCATCCAGGCACTGGATGGCGCTGTTGAAGAAGAATTTCAGCTCAAGGAGGCCTTGGGGAGTGTGAACGTACTTGTTGGTCGTGACCCTGCTGACGGTAGACTCGTGCATCTGGATATCTTCCGCCACGTCACGGAGAACGAGGGGTTTCAGGTGCGCAATGCCTTTGTCAAGAAAATCCTTCTGAAAACGGACGATGCTGGAAGTGACCTTATAGATGGTTCTTTGACGCTGGTGGATGCTCTTGATCAACCAAGCGGCCGATCTCAGCTTGTCTTGGATATACTGCCTGGTGCCGTCCTCTGCCGCGTTTCTACTGGTTAGAATGTCCCGATAATAGGCGTTGATCCTCAACTTTGGCAGCCCGTCTTCATTGAGATCAATTTGATAATCATCGTTGACTTTGAAGACGTATATGTCGGGGCTAATATAAATGGTTTCGTCATCGTTGAACTTCCGACCGGGTTTGGGTTCGAAATTGGTGATAATTGAGATAGCGGACAGGACTTCTTCTAATGGAACCGAGAGGCTCTTGGCAATAAGATCATACTTTTTGTTCTCGAGCTTCTCCATGTGTCCAAGGAGGATTTCCTCAACGAGGGTGCCGCCGAGATTCTGAAATCTGGCCTGAATCAGCAGGCATTCGCGCATGTCTCGAGCCGCTATCCCCACGGGGTCAAGACTCTGAATCAACGTGAGCGTTTCCAGGACCTCCTCAGGGGTTGTCCCCGTAATTTGTGACAACTCTTCGACGGATATCTTGAGGTACCCGTCATCATCCAAGTTGCCAATGATGTGTGTGGCAATTTCCTTTTGTACCTCGCTCATATGGTTCAGGTTGAGCTGCCACAGAAGATGGGAATGAAGATTGGTCTTGGTGGAAGTCAGATTTTCAAAGGGGGGCGCCTCTCTCGCGTCGTAAGGAGTGTCGGCCCAACTCGTGTTGTATTCGGAGAGGTAGGTCTCCCAATCGACATCCTCTCTGATGTTTTCCTTGACGGTCACCTCGCTGAGGAGGGGAGCAGTGGGTTCCTCATTCTCAAGCCCCTTCTCTTCTTCGCCCTCATCAGCGGCCTGTTCTTCCAGGATGGGATTGGTCTCCAATTCGTCATGAATGGTGTCCAGGAGTTCGAGCCTGGAAAGCTGAAGAAGCTTGATGGCCTGCTGCAGCTGAGGGGTCATGATAAGCTGCTGGGTCAGGCTCAGGGATTGCTTAAGTTGTAAAGCCATATTTGCTATGTCTCGGAATTTAAGAGGTTCCTGGAACCGCTATGCCGTGGGGGTCCAAGGGCAATGCCCCCTTCATAAGTTGAAATCGTCGCCCAGATATACGGCCCTCGCCACCTTGCTCCGCAGTATCTTCTCCGGATCACCGAAATCCACAATCTTTCCCTGGCTGATGATATATGCAGAATCGCAGACTTTCAATGTTTCCCTTACATTGTGGTCAGATATGATGATACCGATGCCTCTATCCTTAAGCTGCCTGATGATCTGATTAATATCGTTCAGGGCCAGGGGATCGATGCCTGCAAAGGGCTCATCGAGCAGCATGAACCTCGGCTCCGTCACCAGGGCCCTCGTGATCTCCAGCCTGCGCCTTTCACCGCCGGAAAGAGAATCGGCTTTCTGCTTGGCCAGATGGCCAATGTTCAGCTCGGACAAAAGTCTTTTTAACCGATCCTGAATCTCGCGGGAAGGGATACCCAGGCTTTCCAGTATGGCCAACAGGTTCTGCTCAACCGTCAGCTTTCGAAAGACGGAAGGTTCCTGGGAAAGGTAGGTGATGCCCTTCCTTGCCCTCTGGTACATGGGAGCATGGGTAATGTCTTGACCATCGAGATATACCCTGCCCTCATCCGGGCTGGCCAGACCGATGATCATATAAAAGGTCGTCGTCTTCCCGGCCCCATTTGGGCCGAGGAGTCCCACAATTTCTTTTCTGTTAAGGGTCAGGTCTATATGGTCGACAACCCTTTTTCCGCGGTATACCTTGGCCAGGCCCTTTGCCTCTAATGTCTCCTTGCGGTTCGTCAATCCCGTTACCTTTTGACATCTCTCGGGGCGATAATGGCCCTGACCTTTTGGTCTCCAGACCCTTCCACAGTGCTGCGGTTTTCTCTCAAGAAGAGGGTAATCACGCTCCCTTCAACAGAATCATTTCTTTGGGTAACCTTAGGCTTGCCGGTAAGAACCACCTTCTCGCTATCCTGGTAGTAGGTCGCCTGTTCGGCAGTGGCCGAACTCCCGTCCGGTCTGGTGATCTTTACCCCCCCTGAGGCTATGATTCTATCTATCTTCAGCTCGGTCTTGTCGCCGGCCTTGATGGTCGGCAGTTCATCGTAATACAGGACCATTTTTTGGCAAGTGATGGCCAAGTCCTCTCTTTTGGCATCCACATTTCCGGAAAATACAACCGTCTTTTTCTGGTTGTCGATTTCGATGGTATCGGATCTTATCACGATGGATTGCCCTGGGAACTTGGCCCCCCCTTTGTTCAGATCCTCAGTCCATGCGGCGGAGGGGGCCAATAGGCCTATGATAGAGATCATATACAGGAGCAAAAGGGATCTGTGTCCAAGGGTAATCATAAGATCAATGCCTCATCCTTAATCGTCGTCGTCGCCTCAGATAGGATTCTGAGGGTCTCTGTCTCCACATTGAAATAAAGCCCACGACCTTCAACGGAGAAGAAAGGTCCGATGATCTTTACCGGATCATCGGTTTCCAAATCACCCTGCTTTTGCCTGAATGTGGCCCGGTCGGTCAGGATCACATAACCATTATCCGTACGGCCCCTCAAACCACCATAGAGAAAGATGTTCCCGGAACTCTTGTCGTAGTCGCCCCTTTTCCCTTCCAACTCCACCGCCGGTTTATTATCGGGTTCCAGCCTCAATCGAAAATTAGAGAAGGAGATGAATCGTTGGTCTTTTGAAATCTTGACCTCCGAGGCGTCCAAAACCCATTTCACCGCCTTATCCGGCGTGCTCTGGGCGAAATGGATGTCTTGGAGTTTCAGGCTCTCCTCAGGATCCGCATCCGCCAAAATAGAATTTAGAACAGCCCCCTTTCGGGCTTCCATGAGATAAAAGGCAACCACGGCCAAGACTAAGGCGATTCCTACCAAGGGCCAATGTTTTTTGAAAAATTTTTGCACTTTTGCAATAACTATACCAAATAAGGGTTTGAACTGTAAAGGCTAAACTTCCTCACCCTGTGATGGGACGAGGCGAATCCGGCCGTC
>JAZDGZ010000520.1:0-2129 GCA_043806375.1 Pseudomonadota bacterium
CAGACGCCGAATTTGGCTTGGAAAGAGAACGGGAAAATCCGCCTGACAAAGAGAAGCAGTCGCTTTGACCTTGGCAGGAAGGCGGTTCTCAACCTTGAATTGCTGAGGTACCCCAGGGGATATACCGTTCTGCCCTATGCCTTCAGCCGGGGGTGCTCTTATCACTGCAACTTCTGTATGGAGGAGTTCATACGGCCCCACAGGAGGGAAGTGCCCCCTGAGATCATCCGGGCCGATTTGAATCAACTGTCGAGGAAGAGCAAGGCCGATACCCTACTGATCAGCGACGCCCTTTTCAAGTCCTTTACCCTGTTTCCCTTCCTTCGCACGCTGGGTATGAAAGTGAACTTTGAGACCCGGTGCGATGTCCTGGAGCCGTCTATCATCCCAGGGATCGCAGACGGTTGTGGAATTATCGCCCTGGGGGTTGAATCGGCAAGTTATGACACGCTGAGGCGGATGAACAAAGTCAAAGACAGGGCGCATTACAACAGGTATATTTCAAACGCGTTCTCAATATTTAGAGAGGCCGTACGAAATGAGATTCCCATCATGGTCTTTATGATTGCCGGATATCCGGGGGATAGAGAGGAAGATCTGGAGGAGAGCCTTCTATTCGCTCAGGAACTGGCCAAAGAAAGTGGGCCCGGAGGGCATGTTTTCAAGATAGGAGAGTGTCGGGTCTATCCAAAAACCAAGACTTATGAATTCGCGACGTCCACACCGGACGTCGTATTTGATGATCAAGGTGTTTTCGGGGAAAATATCGTCAGGCAGCCCTCCAAAGATCTGGATTTCAACGCCGTTCTTGCCTACATGAATAGGATCTTCACCCTCTCCAACCTCACCCCCAAACTCGATGCCAGGATCCTGGATATGATGCCCTTTTTCAGAATACCGTCGAAGGCCTTGAAGGATGAAACGATTCCGGATGCATGTTTCAGGGGCCTGGATAGGGAGATCCTCGACGTCAAAAGGGAGAGTCTTTCGGACTTCAGGGGAGTCGTCCACGGGCTGAGAGAAAAATATAAAGACTTGATGTCGAGAGAGAGAGAGACGCGCAATCTATCACTGTAGGATCGGGGATGAAAAAAGAGACGAGTTGCATTAACTCGAAGGCCATCCTGGAGTACGTGAAGGAAAATAACCATGGGGATTGCTCGCTTCTATTAGGAGGTCTTGATCCGGAGATCGATTGCCTTCCCGATCCTGAAGGTTTTTTAAAGGACCCTCATAACTGGATATCCTGCACGGTAGCCTCCAAATTGTACGAAAGGGCGAGATCGATCCTTCGGAACGAAATGGCGGCGTACGAGATTGCCAGGCATGCGGTGGAGAAGACTTCATTGGGGTATGCGCAGCGGATCATTGTCAAAGCCTTTTGGTCCTATAAGCGGGCCCTCAAACATGCCCAGAAGATCAATGACAAATGGAATAGGAGCAAGAGGGTAGAGCTCGTTGAAATCAAGGGGAACGAAGCCGTTGTCCGTCTCCACTGGGATTCCCAAATGGATGTGTCAAAAGACATCTGTCTCATGAATCAGGGGACCTACACCTTTATGCCTCTCATCTGGGGAGGGAGGCCTCTCTCCCTCGAAGAGACCTGCTGCTATTTCGATGGCGCCTCGCACTGTGAATACCATCTGAGGTGGCCTGCGAGGAATAGGTTCCATGAGATCCTTTCGAGATTCATTACGCCGAGGTCCGTTCTCACGGAAACCATTAGGGAGATGGAGGAAGGGAAGAATATCATTGAGCAGAAATATGAGGAGGTCAACGGGCTCAACTTAGAACTCAGCCAGAAGATCAAACAACTCATGGCCATTCAAGAGACGGGAAAGGCTATCCTTTCCGTACTAAACCTGGATCAGTTATTGACTGTGATTATGAACATCCTCTCGAGGGTCTGTCGGATCGATCGAGCCATCATCATGCTTGTCAATGAACAGAAAGGATACCTGGAGTATATTCATGGAGTGGGCTTTGATGAAAAGACGCTCGAGATGATCAGAGATTACAAGGTTCCCCTTCATCGTGTGAGTAACATGCTGGTGAGGGTAACCAATACAGGGCAAGCAGAATATATTCCTGAAGTAGAGGGTTCAACCCTGAAGAAAGAGAACATTCTT
>JAZDGZ010000521.1:0-6098 GCA_043806375.1 Pseudomonadota bacterium
AGGGCCTATAGGTTTTAACACCTCCCGGAAGACGTGTGAAGGAACGGCCATCAAAATGACGTCCTTTTCTGATAGGGCCTCTTCAAAAGACCTCACCGGCGTCAATTGGGGAACCAGTTTTACGTCGGGCAGAAAGGCGGCGTTGACCCCTTCCTCCTTGATCTGCCGGAAGACATCCTCCTCCCGAACCCAGAGGTCGACCCTCAGGCCCTTTTCCGCCAGAAGGTTGGCAAGCGCCGTGCCCCAACCTCCGGCCCCGATAACACCGATCTTGGTCATTTCATTTTCTATCATCAATATTCCTCTTAGGGCGGGGTAGCCCTATATTTTCTGACCATCCCCCCGCCTTTTAGTCCAGCCCTCGGACGGGGCCAATCGATTCTACGTGTGGGAGGTTACAGCAACTCAAGATCATAATCAACGGCAAACCTTTCTGTCTTTGGCGTTTCCCGTCGTCCAGCTCATATCCTGCATGAACGAGAGATCAAAAACCATCTTTGGGCCCTCACTTTGAGATCCAGGCTGCAAAACAGAGCCGGTCCACAAGAAAACTGTGTGTTACATAGGTGTTGAAAAAAGCTATCGAAAACGTAATATTACCATTGACCGCAACCCAATGAGATGCTAATGGGCAAAGAGACAAGAAATATTTCCATTAGGGGGAAGGGAATGTCAGAGAGAGGGAAGATATCGAGTGCTCATATAGCTCCTGTTGACCATGTGGATCGAACCAAGGAGATCATCTGGCTGATCCGCCGGCTGATGCAGGCTGCTGAATTGTACACGAAAGAGCTGGACAAGAAATACCAGGTGAGTGCACCTCAGCTCTCTTGTCTTCTGGCGCTGCTCGAGAACGGCCCGCTTCCCCCCTCTCAAATCGCCAAGCACATCATGGTGAATTCCAGCACCGTGACCGGCATCATCGACCGCCTGGAACAGAAAGGATTCGTCGAGAGATCAAGGACCTCGCCGGATCGGCGGGTGATCACGGTCTCTCTCACTGAAAAAGGCACCGTCCTTGCCGAAAACGCCCCTCCACCCCTTCAGGAAAAGATCGTAGACGGCCTTAAGAAACTCCCCCCTGAAGAGGTCGAATCAATTGTACAGGCCCTCAGCAAGCTGGCCTATCTTTTAGACGTGCAGGACCTGGACGTGGCCTAGCCTGGTTCCGGTTTAGATTCCTCCTCGTTTATCTCCTTTTTAGATCTTCTGCCAAAATATGCACACCGACAGTTTACCACTTTGCTTTCAAATAATCTGTTGACACATTATTTTGAGTCTGATAGTTTCAGTTCAAACAGCCCATGAAAGGTCATCCTTTCAGCGAAAATTTAGGGAAAGGTGGAACATGCGCGATCAGCAAAAGGAGGCGGATCGTACAAGCGAGATCATTTGGCTTATACGAAGGCTTATGCAGGCACAAGATCTCTACAGCAAAGCGCTGGACAAGGCATACAATGTCAGTTCCTGTCAACTCGCCTGCCTCCTATCGCTCCATGAGAAAGGGCCGATGCCAACTTCTCAAATTGCCAGGCATGTCCTGGTCAATTCGAGTACGGTGACGGGGGTCATCGACCGGTTGGAACGAAAAAAGCTTGTCCAAAGATCAAGGGGATCGACGGACCGGCGAGTGATTACCATCACCCTCACCGGGGCCGGAAGGCGACTCGCAGAAACCGCTCCTCCGCCAGTGGAGAAAAAAATCGTAGAAGGCCTCAAAAAAATGCCGCATCAGGAGATGGAACAGATCCTCGCGGGTATGGGCAAGCTTACGAAATTGTTAGATTTATACGAATATGACGAGGGTGGGCTCCGATGACCAGTCTCGACCCCCGGCTAGTCTCAAGATTGGAGCCCCGAAAAAGCTTGACTTGAATGCCCGGTATTGTTTGACTGTTGGAGTTCAAACTATTTTGATACACATTATGTCAACTAAACTTAATATCCGTTTGCGAGGATTTGCTTATGCATTCTGCTCCTAATACATCAGAATCACCCCTTACGATGGCGACCGAAGGCACGCGAATCAATCAGGAACAAATCGACAGATCGATCTCCTTGCTGGGCGAGGAAACAACGCAGATGTTGTTTCAGGTGCACCGGGACGCCTTGTGGATTCTGGAGAATCTCGGGGTGGGTTGTAAGCAGCCGGATATCCAGGCGGACTTCAAGGCCTTTGAGGCGGAAGGGCTGGCGGTTCTTTACGATGACCGGGTCTATGTCACATCCGCCCTGGTTGAAAGGTGCCTTCAGACCGTTCCCGGCGTTTCCGATTTTTTTGTTCCCCTCAACAGCTTTTTCATCGGAGGGACTGCACCCTACATCTATGACGATGAGGCCGGCAAGGGCGGCCTAATGCCAACGGCTGATCACGTCGCGAGGATCGCCCGCATCGCTGAAGAGTACCAGCCCGTGGCAGGCATGGGCAGAGGCGTGAAGCTGAAGGATGAGGTGGAGCAGATGAGTATCATGGCCGAACATTGCTCAAAGCCGCTCTATTTTGCCGTGACCTCGGACCCTGCCCTTGCCAGGGCCGAAGAGATCTATGCCGACAGAAAAAATATCATGATAGTCTTCTGCCTCACCCGTCCTCCCCTGGAGGTCAACGAAAATTTCTCGGAGCACTTTGTCAAGGTCGTCAAGGCCGGATTGCCGGTCTTCATCTCGGCCATGCCTATGGCCGGGATCAGCGCCCCCTATTGTTACAACGGCGTCCTTGCCATGACCCATGCAGAGGTCCTTTTCGGCATCTGTGCCGCTCAGCTCCTCAACCCAGGTGTCGCCTGCGTCCACGCGGGATACCCGACGATCGCGGATCCTCGCATTGACTACAACCCCAATTACGGCCTGGTCAGCCATAATCTGTTGAACATCCTTATGGCTCATCTGAATCTCATGCTGGACCTCCCCTCCTTCCAAAGCGGAGGAACAACCCACGAGGAGCATCCGACGGAGCGGGCCTATGCGGACGCCAAGATGGGCCAGGCCCTTTGCCTAAAATACGGGGTCCATATGATCCGCCATCCCTTTGCCTTTCTCCGCTATCTCATCGACTTTTCCTTTGCCAAGCTGGAAAAGTCCATAGAAATCGCCGAAAGGGTGACCCCTGTGGACGCCCCTGAGGTGGACATGCCCGTCTACGACGAAAGGGGCATGGCCTCGATCCAGCGGATAGGGCTGGGAAGCTATATGGACGATCCCCTCACGACGGCGAACTTGGGGAAAGTCTTCGTAACTTAATGCGCGCAAATCTTTTTTTGGAGGTGACCAAATGGCAAGCATTGCCGGAATCATATCACAATACGGAAAAATCAATGTCGACAGCACGGAGCATGTCAGAGAAATGCTCAAGGCCATGCGTCATCGGGGCCCTGACAACACGATTGTCCGCACCCTATTTGACGACAGGGGCGCCGTGGGCGCCAATGAGCTCAACCTGACGCCAAAAAGCACTTATTGCACAGCACTCGAAGAGAACCCTTACATCCTTTTTGACGGTGAACTCTTTAACGAAAGGGCCGACAGTCAAAGCGACATAGAACTTTTCAGGCAGTTCTATGAGAAATATGACAGGGCCTGTTTCTCACGCCTGGATGGAAGTTTCACCTGTGCCATCGTGGAAAAGGACGACGAGGTTATTCTGGCAAGGGACCATGTGGGCGCGAGGCCCCTCTTCTTTGGCACCGACGACAGCGTATTCTACTTCAGCTCCGAGATGAAAGGACTGACCGATCATCTTCAGTTCAACATCCAAGAACTTCCCCCCGGACATATCTATAGCACGAAAAAGGGCATGAAACCTTTCGATCCATTTACCCCCGAACTCCCCGATGCGGTGGATTTGAAGGAAACCTCTCATATCTTGCGTGAACTCCTCATTGAGGCGGTAAGAAAGAGAATGGACGGGGTGGGGGGCGTGTCGCTGAGCGGTGGCCTCGATAGCTCTATCGTCGCCACGATTGCCAAAAAGTTTAACCCTAATTTGCACCTCTTCACCGGCACCACCGAACGGGCACCGGGTCCCGACTTGGAGAATGCCAAGTTGATGGCCGATTTTCTGGGCATGGAGCATCATATTTACAAAATCTCGGATTCAGATATTACCGACCTCATCTCCGATGCCGTATGGTATCTGGAAAGCTTCGACGAGGATTGTATCAGCGGCATCATTTCGAATTACTATGTTTCGAAAATGGCCAAAGCCTATACCAACAGCATCCTCGTCGGTGAAGGGGCCGATGAACTATTCGGCGGATATCGGATGGTCCTCAAGAACCCTCGGGTAAAGAGCAAAGAACAGCGGGAACGGCTCGCCCAGAAACTCCTGGAGATATCCTATAATACGGCCTTGAGACGCCTCGATCGAGGGTGGATGGCCAATGGGGTCAACTATCAGACCCCTTTCCTGGATACGAAGGTCGTGGCTTTCAGTCAAAAGATCCCCATGGATTGGAAGATTTACGGCGAAAAAGAGGTTGAGAAATTTATCCTGAGGGAAGCCTTTAGAGACATGCTTCCGGAGAAGATCGCCAACCGTGAAAAGCTCCGTTTTTCCATGGGCGTTGGCATGGATGACGTCATGGATGATCTGGTCTCTCAAAAGATTGATCCCCGGGAGATCAAGGAGAGACCTAAGGCGGCGTATGGTCTTACTTTCGCATCTTTCAAAGAGCTCTACTATTACGATGAATTTCTGAGGCTGTTTCCCCCTTCTTACGAAAAACAGACGGTACGTTGGGATCCCTTTAAGTGAAGCACCGCGCGCGGAAGCGCGGGGCGTCATGATTATGGATGGCGGAACTCTCCGTAGCCTTCTAGCCCTCCTTCGCTAGAGCTTCGGAGGGCTCTCCTCGCCATTCATCCCCGGCCTTCCGGGCGGACCATTATAGCCAAGGAGAGTAAGCTTGACAACCTTGACCCGGCATCTTTAGTGCCCCGCTTCATTCGAGGGCGCGAAGATGCATTTGAAAGGAGGACGTTAGATCATGTCATTTCCATCACATTACAAATATATCATCGTAGGCGCAGGGATTCATGGTTTGAGCACCGCCTGGCACCTTTCCAAGGAACTGAGAGCGAGGAACCTTGGCTCAGGCAAGGATATCCTCGTCATTGACAAAACGGCAATCGGCGCCGGGGCCTCCGGGATTGCCTGCGGGATCATCCGAAACAATTACTATCAGGGGGCCATGCAGGAACTCATCGCCCACAGCGTAGGCATATGGGAAGAAGATGCCGAAGGGTACGGCTACCTGCCGGTGGGCTACATGCAGATATCCCCGGAATGCATGCATGCCGACGTCGCTGAAATCTACGGGCGACAGGGAGATATCGGTTATGAGTCTGAATTTATTGAGGGCGAGAGAGATTGTCTGAAATACATGAGGGAGAACGTATTCCATGACTGGCAGGCGGAGAATATCACCTCCATCCTGCATGAAAAGAGGGGCGGCTACGCACACAATACCAGGGCCCTCTACCGTCTCGCAGACAAGGCGGAGGCCGAAGGCGTTCGAATCCTCACGGGCGTCGAGGTCACGGGTTTCCATATCCATGGTTGCGTGACCGCGGTTGAGACTTCAAGGGGAGCAGTGAAGTGTGACTATGTCATCCTGGGTGCCGGACCATGGGCGGAGGAGTTTTGGAGGATGCTCGAACTCCCCGACAGGATCGACATCACAGGTCAGGACGGAAAGGTCCACGAGGACATCAAGATGTGGACATACATGTGCCTGCAAGAAGGCACGTTGGGTGTAGAACCCGCCTACGGATTGAACAACAAAGGGAAGATGCCTCCGGTGATCCACGTGGACACCGACGCGCCCCTCTATTCGAGCGAAGACGGATCCCTGATCGCGAATGAGATGTGGGGGATCTATTACAAACCCGATCTCCACTTCAAGGGGATTCAGGGGGGCAGCATGCCGTGGGTTGTGGAGAAAAAAGAGGTGGACGTTGACCCCTACGGTATTGATTCGCCCGAATTCGTCGTGGGTCCCGATTTTGCCCACATGTGGACCTCTGCCTTGGCCCATTGCCAGAAGAGATATGAGGACAAGTTTCACCGATTCAGGAATGAACCGTCCGGCGGTCTTGGG
>JAZDGZ010000522.1:0-3132 GCA_043806375.1 Pseudomonadota bacterium
AACCCTCATGCCCTGGGTGCCGGCCACCCCCATGGATGAATACGCCAAAGGCGTACAAGAATGTAGGGGCGCACTTTACGTGCGCCCGCAGGGCGGAGATAAACTCCGCCCCTACGACGGTATTTTCACGGCAAAAAGTCGGAAATAACCATTTTCCGTCATTCCGGGGAAAGAGGCTGGGTCACAATGTCATTTCGAGCCCCCGATTGAACGGGGACGAGAAATCTTGATTTTGCATGTAGCTGGATTTTAAGATTTCTCCCGGAGTTTACCCTGAGCCCGTCGAAGGGGTCGAAATGACAGAAAACGGGCACACGCGGGATTGCGACACAGCCTCGAAAGCCGGAACCCAGTGATCTCAACCACTTACAAAACCCCTGGACCCCGGTGCCTGTCCCGGACCACGATCCGGGATTCACCCCCGGATAGAGGCATTCCGGGGCAGGCTCAGTGACGACTTTTTTCGAACCCATCATCTTTGAATCGAATGCAAAAACAGCTAAACAAAAAACCACAAGATTTCATCATCCGAGGGTATCCGCCACGATCTTGAGCAGCCTGTCGGGCGAAATCGGTTTTGACAGAAACAGATTGGCGCCTGCCTCAAGCCCGCGGGCTTGGTCTTCCTCACGGCTCTTCGCCGTCAGAAAGACGATCGGCGTCTCTTTGTATTTTTCGATCCCGCGAATCTGCTTGCAGAGATTGAATCCATCCATCTCAGGCATAATGACGTCCAGCATGATAAGATCATAGCCGTGTTGATCGAGTTTCTTGATGGCCTCCGTGCCGCTGGAGACAGTCTGGATCTCGTAGCCCTCCGGCTTGAGGAGCTCATCGAGGGCCATGAGAACCATTTCATCGTCATCGACGACGAGAATACGTTTCGCCATTCCCTACTCCTTTCTCGGTTCTTTGACCGGCAGAAGCACCCTTACCTCTGTCCAATCACCCTGTTGACTTTTAATTTCAATCCTCCCCCCGTGGGCCTCTATGATACCATAGCAGAGGGAAAGGCCCAAGCCCGTTCCCTTGCCAACCGGTTTTGTGGTGAAAAAGGGTTCGAGGACCCGATCAAGGTTCTCCGGTGCGATTCCCACACCCGAGTCTCTGACCGATACAAACACCAGGGAAGATCCTTTTTCTTCTATGAGGTTCGACGTAATGATCATTTCTTTTTTTTGTTTCGGCGAATCACCCAAGGCATCCCTTGCATTGGAAATAAGGTTAAGGAAGACCTGTTCAAGCTGATTGGAATCGCCCAGGACCCTGGGCAGGGCCTTGGAAAGGTTGCGCACGATGGAGATGCCGTGGTTCAGCAGTTGCTGGCCCGTGATGATGAGGGCATTTTCGACGGACCGGTTGATGTCAATCAATTCGAATTCAGGCTTCGTCTGTCTCGAAAACTCCCCGAGATGTTCGACAATCTTCTCGATTCGATCGTTGCACTTACGAATAAGCTCCAATCGTTCCCTTTCGGGAAAATCCTGGGAGAGGTTTTTCAGGATGACATGCAGGATCGTCTGCGAGGCCATCAGTGGATTGTTGAGTTCGTGGGCGACGCCCGAGACGAGTTCCCCGAGGGCCCTCATTTTGGATGTCTCCACGAGCTGGGCCTGGGCCGCCTTGAGCTTCTCCGCGAGGGCCTTCTGCTCCGTGATGTCTTTAAAGATCCCGGCCGTTCCGATGAGCTGCCCCTCCTCATTTCGAAGCAGGAAGAGAGAGGTCAGTATGGCCAGGACCTTCCCATTCTTTCGCTTGACTTCCATCTCATAGTTTTCGGCCCTCTCAGCGGCCCTCAGGAGATTCATGACCTCCCTTGCCTGCTCGATGCCTCTAACATAAAATTGCGATATATGGAACCCCAAGACCTCTTCTCTCGGATATTGCAGCATCTCCTCCATGGCGCGGTTAGAGTACGTCAGTTTACCCTTCAGGTCGGTTGTCATGATGCCGTCAACCGAACTCTCCATGATATTTTCCAGGAATTCTTTGGTCTCCCGAAGCTGCCTCTCCAGGCTCTTTCTCAGGCTGAGGTCTCGAATGATCTCCACAAAGCCCGATGTGCTTCCTGACGGGTCCATAATGGCGGTAATCGTGGTAAGGGCCGGAAAGTGCTCCCCGTTCTTTCTGACGCGGGTCATTTCAGTCTCATAGACGCCCTCCGCCCTTGTCCGTTTTGACATCTGCTCCTGAATGCCCCTCTCACGATCCTCCGCGAGGATGGTGATGCCGATGTTTTCTTTGTTGATCACCTCGTCCTTTTTCCATCCAAAAAGCTTTTCCGCCCCTTTGTTGAATTCGATGATACTGCCGTAGAAATCGAGGGCAACAATGGCGTAGGCCGTGGCGCTGTCAAGAATGCTGTTTAGAAACCGAGAGATCTCCCGATACTTTTCCCTGGATACCTTGAGTTCCTGGGTCCGTTCCTCCACCATCTTTTCAAGGTTCGACGTGTAGTGCTGGATCTGGCCGATCATGCGGTTAAAGGAGGTGCCGAGCACCCCGATCTCGTCCGCCCCGTGGACCCTCACTCTCTGAGAGAGATCCCCGCCCACCATCTTGGTTGTCACCCTCGTAAGTTCCTGAATCGGCCTTGTCAGGATCTTGGATAGGGTCAGGGTCAGGAAAAAACCGAGGGCGAGGGCCACGATGACGATAGCTATAATGAATCGCTGGGTCGCATGGAGGGATTGGTAGATCTCCTCCTCGTAGGTGCCGGCTGCGATGATCCAATCCCAGGGCTTGAAGTAGATGAACTTGAGCATCTTCACTCTGGGTTTTTTTTCACCCAGTTCCGGATTGACCCATGGGTAACGGATCGTGCCCACCTGCCCGTCCCCCAGAGAGAGGGCCTCATTCACCATGGAACGGATATATCTGGTCCCGGAGGAGTCCTTGGAATCGATGATGTTTTCTCCCTCCTTGGCCGGGTGGATCTTCAAATTGCCGCTGCTATCCATGATGTACACATAGCCGGTTTCACCGACCTTGATGGCCTTGATCTCACCCTTGAGGGAATAGGCGCTCTGCTCCTTGACGCCCACGTAGAGGGCCCCTATCACAATCCCCTCCTGGTCCATGATGGGTTCGTAGGCCGTTATATACCAGTCGTCCACCACATAGGCCCGCCCT
>JAZDGZ010000523.1:0-3055 GCA_043806375.1 Pseudomonadota bacterium
TTGGATTTATAAGAAGATGCTGGATGCCTGTCAAGCGATTATTTAATAATTCGACCCAGCAAATCTACAGGCTGAGAAAAGGAATGATTGACAACCGCTGAGTTGATCGTCTATTGCTTTTGATGGTGTCAACCCTGAGACCACCATCCTCTTCACTTCTATCTTTTCTACTCCAATGCTCATAAAGGGGCAGGCATTCACGATATCAATGCGGAGGGACAAACATGGCCAATGAAAGATTGAAAGACTTGCGAACAACACTCGACTGGCTCGAATCGGAGGGACTCCTCCTGAAGACCAATACGGAAGTCAACGGGGATTTAGAAATTACAGGTCTGCAGAAACATTTGGATGGAAGTATTCCCATGCTTTTCAATACCTTGAAGGGATATCCTCACCTAAGGGCCGTAACGAACCTTTTCGGCAATATTTCGGTCGTGAACAGGATGTTCGGCTGGGAAAGCGACAAGGAGAGAACCAAGACAATCGCTAACGCCCTCACCCACCCTATCCCTCCTGTTGAAATCGGCCAGGACGAAGCTCCCGTGCAGGAGCATGTCATTACTGACGATCTGGACGTGAATAAATGGGTATTGGCCATTCGGCACACCCACCTCGAGACTGAATTGACCATCGGAAGCGGCCAGAGCCTTGTCGTCGGGAAATATTTTAAGGGAGGAACACACATCGGTTACAACCGAATGAGCTTTAGATGGGGAAACGTGGGAACCTTTCAGGCGGCGCCGGGCTCCCACATGTGGCAGGTACAGGTGGAACACTACGATGAACCAGGCGGCATCCCTATTACCGTGTGCTTCGGCATACCCCCTGCCGCTAACCTGATGGCAGGTTCAGGGTTTGACTATGTCATTCTTCCCAAGGGTTGCGACGAATTGGGCGTGGCCGGCGCCATGCAGGGAGGCCCTTTGCGTACTGTCAAATGCCGGACCGTTGATGCTTATGCCCTGGCGGATGCGGAACTGGTTCTCGAAGGGTATTTGAAACCCAAAGACCGCCGGTTTGAGACCGCCGAAGCGGAGAGGCAGGGCGTACAGGGAAAGGCATGGTTCCATCCCGAGTGGCCGGGATACATGGGAAAGGCCTACAAGGCCTCTACCTTCCACGTCACGGCCATCACCATGCGCCATCCTGACTCAAAGCCAATCATCTTTCCCCTCGGCGTGCACATGCTTGACGACAACAATATTGACACCACCGTCAGGGAGGGGGCGATCTATGAACTCTGCGAAAGGCTGCAGCCGGGCATCATTCAGGACGTCAACATCCCTTACTGTTTTACGGATTGGGGGGGCTGCATTATCCAGGTGAAAAAACGCAGCCCGATTGAAGAGGGCTGGCAGCGGAACTTCCTCACCGCCATCATGAGCTGTAACCAGGGGATGCGACTGGCCATCGCCGTGGATACGGACGTCGATATTTACAGTATGGACGATATCATGTGGGCCCTTGTCACCAGGGTCAATCCCCTGACCGATATTCTCCATCCCGTGCCGGGCGGCATAGGGCAAACATTCATGCCCGCGGAACGGATGACTGCGGGTAATAAGGCCTGGACCGCATCAAATACAAGGTTCGAGGGAGGGATGGCCTTTGATGCCACGGTCCCCTTCGGGTATGAGCAGGATTTTCACCGACCGGTCTATCCGGTGGATAGGGTCTCGCTGGATAAATTTTTTACCCCGGAACAAATTAAGAAGGGGAAAGAATACATGTCCGGGTGGGCTAAGGTCCTCTCTCAGACAGGGAGATGAAAAAGCCCGCGATGCCATACAAAGATTTCCATAGCATTATGCACGACAACGCCAGGCGCTTCGGATCCAAGGACTACATCGTCAGCGTCGATCAACAAAAAAAGATCACCTTTGAGGAGATGAACGCCTATTGCAATAGAGTCGCGAATTTTCTGAGATCCAAGGAAATCCAAAAAAACAGCACGATCAGCCTCATCGGGAAAAACACCATTGAAACGCTGATCATCTTCTATGCCGTGATGAAATACGGCGCTATCATAAACCCCATTAATGCTGAGGAGAGCAGAAGCACGATCAATAACCTTCTCAAACGGGTCAAGCCGAGCATCATTCTGTATGATCATGAATTTGATTTTGATCATGAAATGACCTCGGCCTTGTGGCTCCCATTTTCGCATTTTGATGATAAAGGATCCCGGAAGGGCGAGCTTTTTCCCCTGATCAAGGACTATGATTCGGATTTCGAAACGCCCCTCGGCGATAGAGACGATATTGCCGAAATCCTCTTCACCTCGGGGACCACTGAGACCCCGAAGGGCGTTGCCATATCCAGAGAAAGACTCTATTATATGGTGGCTGAGGTCATCGATAGACTGAAAATCACTGCAAAAGATAGAATCCTGGAATACAGGGCGTATAGTTGGGCTTCACCCCAGTTACTCACGATTCTATCGAGCATGGTCGCAGGGGCCACCCTCGTTCTGGCCAAGAAATTCTCCCGGTCGAAGTTCGCCCTCTGGCTCAAGCAGAATGCTGTGACGATCTCATCGGGTGTGCCGACGGTCTTTAACATGCTCATCAGCGATCCCATAAAGCTTCATCAAAAGGAGGTTCCCTCTCTGAAGTACATTACGAGTAGCTCAGCTCCCCTATCTGTAAAGCAACATCAGGCTTTTGAGAGGCTATATGGAATTTCTATCAATCAAATGGCCGGAATGACCGAGGCGGGGTGGATGATGGGAAATCCCCCGGAGAAAAGAAAGATGGGATCCGTCGGGACGCCTTTGAAATATAAAGACATAAACATCGTGAATGAGCTGGGGCAACCATGCCAGGTGGGCGAAGTGGGGGAAATCGTTGTCAGGGGTCAAGCGATGGGCCTTGGTTATCTGAACGATAGGGGTGGGATCGACCCCTTTCCCGAGCAGGGGTTCCCAACGGGTGATTTGGGTTACAGGGATTCCCAAGGTTACATCTACATCTCAGGAAGGAAGAAGGATCTTATCATCAGGGGGGGCGTAAACATCTCTCCAAAGGAGATCACAGATCACCTAATGGCGTAT
>JAZDGZ010000524.1:0-2955 GCA_043806375.1 Pseudomonadota bacterium
GGCAAGGCCATAACCAAGGAAAACGAATCGCGCCTTCCATCTTCGGCCGATGACAAATGGGGCGACCAGGAAAGAGAGGCCCTCCATGTATCTCGCCGCTATCCACAATTGGGTCGGCAAGTCGGCGTCGCTGGAGGGAAAGACACCCATGCCTAAATACGAAAGGGTGTGGATCAAATCCAGGCCGCCAATAAAAAGACAGGCGATTCCGAGAAAGAGTAAATAGGTGTTGCCCAGAAAGCGCCGCGAGCTCCAGGCGAACATGAATATGCCCGAGGCCACGGCGATGCTGAATATCTCGGCCAGGCTGTGGAAGAGGAGATAGCTGTGGAGGCTGGTGAGATAGAGACCCAGGAGGGCCACGACTACGAGACTGACACTCAGATAACTGCGACTGCTCATACCGGTCAACCTCCTCTCCCTAAATCACCGAAAGTCCCGTCTCCATAGGGACTCGATACACCCTCCCTCTCAACGACCATTTGCCGGGTTAAGCCTCCGCCCCATTAACGAATATTTAAACAAATTTATACCCCTTTATAGAAACTTGGGACTTTTTACCTCCTTTCCATCAGCTTGTCAAATCTCCCTTTTCTTTAGAATACCCTTTTGCCGCATGAATGATATAATGATCATGAATTCAATCATGGAGGATCCTCGACCGAGAAGGAGCTTATATTCGCCTGGAAGCTCCTGCTTATCTCTTCAAAACCATGAAGATCATGCTCATCCAGCCGCCCATTCAGGATTTTTATGACACGGACATACGCCTTCAACCCTATGGGCTCTGTATGCTCAAGGCGGCTGCAGGGAAGTTCCTTCCCCATATGGATATTGTCGTCAGGGATTACCATCACGGCTTCGGGCGAAGGACCATTTCCCTGCCCCCTGAACTCTCCTACCTCCACGAATATTTTTCGTACCCTGATTCGAGCCCCTTTTCCGTGTTTCATCAGTACTATCATTTCGGGGCCTCTTTTGAGGCTGTCGGCAAGGGTGTCGAAGCTGAAAAACCCGACCTGGTGGGGATTTCCTCCCTATTCTCCCCCTATTACCGGGAGGCCCTGGCCTGCGCCGGAGAGATCAAAAAGAGGATGAAAGTCCCCATCATCATGGGAGGATCTCACGTTTCAGCCTCACCTCTGTCCGTCCTGCAGGACCCGGACGTCGACTTCATCATCCGTGGTGAAGGAGAGCGGCCCTTCGTAGAATTCCTGAAGGCCTTTCAATCGGGTTCCCCCCTTGAAAAGGTACCGAACCTCGGCTTCAAGAAGAACGGAAAGCCGGTCCTGACTCCCATAGAAAAAAATTATCCCCTGGATGAACTCCCTTTCGCCGATTTCACCGATCTGGGCATAGACCGTTATCTTTTAGACAAGAGGCCCCTTTGCTTTTTGACCACCTCCAGGAGCTGCCCTCACCATTGCGCCTTCTGCTCGGTTCACCTTACCTTTGGAAATGAATTTCGTGTGCGTCCGGAGGAAAATATCCTCTCAGAGATCCGGCAACGTTACTCCGATGGATACAGGGCCTTTGATTTCGAAGACGACAATCTCACCTTTCACAAAGGGGATTTCAAGAGACTTCTGAAAAGACTCATCGCCGAATTCCAGGAAAGCGACATCCGCTTGATGGCCATGAACGGGATCTCCTTTCTCAGCCTTGATCAAGAGATGCTCGCGCTCATGAAAAGGGCGGGTTTCACCCACCTCAATCTCTCCCTTGTCAGTGCAGAGGCCAAGGTTCTCCATCGGGTCCGGCGGCCCCATACCCTGTCGAAATATCTGGAGGTGGTCGATCAGGCCCATTCCCTCGGCTTTGAAATCGTTTCCTATCAGATCCTGGGGCTGCCTTATGAGACCCTGGAGGAGATGATTGAGACCATGGCTGTCATGGCCTCCCTTCCCGTCCTGATCGGTGCGTCGATTTTTTACCTCACGCCTGGCTCTCCTTTGGCATGTGAATTTCCCGGGCTGACCGAAAAAGACATCTTCAGATCCCGGTCCACGGCCATGGCCGTTGAGACCCAAGACTTCCGCAGGGATGACCTCTATACCCTTTTCATCACCGCCAGGATCATCAACTTTCTCAAGGGCCTCAAGCTTGAAAAGGAAAAGGTCACGCTTCAGGAGGGTCTTGAGGCGGCGTCCGGTCTCGGGGATAGGCAGGAAAAAGGTGCCCTTCTCCTGGACCTTCTTTTTGAAAAGAGGGTCCTTTACGCCGCGACCGGCCAGGGGCTCAAGCCCCGGAACCCTTTCAAGGCGGACCTTTTTTTCAGGGTCTTGAGAGGGGCGGGATTCATCAGAACCCTCGAGGGAACCATAATAGACCTATCGACCATGAAATGAAGGCTTGGCCGGGGGACGTGGGTCGCAAGTGAGACTGAATCGAGCACACCCTAGAGAGGATATGATGGTGAAGGAAGGCAGGACATTCGAAAAAGGGCAACCTCGAGTCTATGAGTACGACCTTCCGGGGGGGTGGAAGGTCCTGGCCGGAAAGACCGATATGGACAACGAGCACTTGAGCCTTCTGGTCGCCGACCCCCGAGACTGGTGGTTTCATGTCCGCGGCATGCCCGGAAGCCACGTCATCCTGAAGGCAAGGCCGGGCGAGGAACCTGAAAAAGATATCCTCAAACGGGCCGCCGCTATCGCAGGGTATCACAGCAAGGCCAGGGCCGGTGGCATCGTATCCGTCTCCTGCACTCGGGCCCGCAACGTGACCAAGCCTCGCGGACTCAAGCCGGGGACTGTCCAGATCTCCAAAGAGATCGTCTTAAAGGTCCGCCCGGCCTTGCCGGAACCCCAGGAAGAGACATGATCCGCATCACGCCTGCCATTTCCATTGACGAACGCGCAATCCGGCTGGTCTTCGTCCGAAGCTCCGGACCGGGAGGGCAGAACGTCAACAAGGTCTCTACGGCGGTGCAGCTCCGCTTCGACGTGATGAACT
>JAZDGZ010000525.1:0-3210 GCA_043806375.1 Pseudomonadota bacterium
AAGGGATCAAGACCGGGACTTTTCTCCACGACCTCTTTGAACATCTCGACTTTGCAGAGAAAGACGCTGTGTCGGTGAGGAATCTGGTGGCCGAAAAGCTCGTGGAATACGGGTTTGAACTCAAGTGGGAGGAGACGATCCGTGATAGGGTCGCCAAGGTGCTCTCTCTCCCCCTGGAGCCGGGTCGCGTGGACTTGCGCTTATCCGCCATCAGGAAGGAGGAGAGGCTCAACGAACTGGAATTCACCTTTCCCCTGAAGCGGACGGCCCCGGGGGTCCTGAGCGGCCTCTTTTCAAGACACCGGCGGCATGGCCCGATCAAAAGGGTTCCGGAGCGCATCGGAGCCCTGACGTTCGCCCCTGTCAGGGGGTTCATGAAGGGATTCGTGGACATGGTTTTCCGGTTTCACGACCGCTTTTACCTTGTGGACTGGAAATCCAATTTCCTCGGCCCCAGGGTGGAGGACTATGGTCCGAAGGGGCTGGCTGCGGCTATGGACGCGGGGTTCTATACCCTCCAGTACCACCTCTATGCGGTTGCCCTGAACCAGTACCTGAAGTTGCGGCTGGGAGGGTACCGGTATGAGAGACACTTCGGCGGGGTTTACTACATCTTCCTGAGAGGGGTGGATCCGGAAAAGGGGCCGGAGTTCGGCGTCTTCAGGGATAGGCCCCCCAAGGCGCTCATTGATGAGTTGAGTTCGGGCCTGATAGGGATCTCCTAATGTCGTGTCTCAAAAGTTCTGTGCCCAAAAATGACAATTTGAAATCCTGGGATAAGCTCCCTATTTGACCGACTTCCCAGAGACACGGAAATTCGAATATCGAAACTCGAAATTCACCCGCCTCAGGCGGGCAAGAACTCAAATAAACAAATACGAATCACCAAAACGAAAGAACAGCGGCCTCGACCTGGTTGTTTTGAATTTTGAAAATTAGGATTTTGGTATTGTTTCGTATTTCGGATTTCGGTATTCGGATTTTACAAGCGTCCACAAGACTATTAAATTGCTAAAATCAGGGACAGAATTTATCAGAGAGAATCCGGTCATCCAGAGGAAGGGCGTTCATGGTGAGTGAAGAGACCTTAGATCGTCTTTATCAAGAGGGAATCCTCTCCGCCCTTGACGTCCATTTTGCAGCACTGATGGACAGGCTGGCCGCAAGGCCTTGTTCGGAGTTGCGTCTTGCAGCCGCCCTGGTCAGCGCCCACACCAGGGAGGGGCACATCTGCCTGGTTCTGCCCGGCCTTGAGGGATGGCCTCTGATCAAGGCAGGGGAAGGGGGGAATCCCTTGATTTTTCCCCCGTGGGAGGAGTGGAGCGCCAGCCTGCGACAGAGCGGGGTCGTGGGCATGCCCGGCGACTATAAACCTCTGGTTCTTGATGGGAGGGGGAGGCTCTACCTTTTTCGTTACTGGGAGTATGAGAAGAAACTGGCCGATCTGATCAGGAGGCGTGTTGAGGAGGGTGTCGGACCCATCCAGAGGTCCCTGCTCAAGCAAGGTCTGGGAAGGGTTTTTGCTTCGAATGGTTCAGGAGAAGTGGATTGGCAGAAGGTGGCCGTCTCCACCGCACTCCTCAAAAAGTTCGCCGTCATCTCCGGTGGCCCCGGGACGGGAAAGACGACGACGGTTGCGAAGATCATGGCCCTCCTCTTGGAACAGACGGGGGGAGAGAGACCCCGGATCGGTCTTGTCTCACCGACTGGGAAAGGGGCCGCCCGATTGCAGGAGGCCCTCAAGGCCGCCAAGGGGACCCTCAACTGCTATGACAGCATCAAGGCGGATATCCCCGAGGAGGCTTCGACCATCCACCGGCTGCTCGGCAGCATCCCGGGGACTCCCTATTTTAGGCACAATGCCAAGAACCCCCTCCCTCTTGACGTCCTTGTGGTGGACGAGGCCTCCATGGTGGATCTCGCTCTCATGTCCAAGATGACCCAGGCCCTTCCCCGTCAAGGCAGCCTGATCCTTCTGGGAGACAAGGATCAACTCGCCTCGGTAGAGGCGGGCGCCGTGCTCGGCGATATCTGTGACACAGGCCGATCGCACGGTTTCTCGCCGCGCTTCTGCCATGACCTTGCAGAGGCCACCGGATATGAGTTCGAGCCGGAGCCCGGTGGCCCCGGGATTCAGGACTGCATTGTGGAACTCAGAAAGAGCTACCGATTTTCAGAGAAGAGCGGTATCGCCGTGGTCAGCCGCGCGGTCAACGAAGGAGATGGGCATCTTGCCCTGGCATGCCTTAGGGAGGGCGGTTATAAGGATGTGCGGTGGAGGAATCTTCCCCGTCCTGATGCCTTGGCCGGAGCCATGAGGGAGAGAGTTGTCGAGGGTTTTCGCGAGGCCCTTCAGGCGAATGATCCCCTTGCGGCCTTTGATCACTTTGAGCAATTTCGAATACTCTGCGCCCTCAGGGAAGGCCCTTACGGTGTGGTTGCCGTCAATGCCATGGTGCAGGGGGTACTCAGGGAGGAGGGGTTGATAGGCCCTGAGGGAAAATGGTACAAAGGGCGTCCCATTCTGGTCACGCGGAATGACTATAACCTGAGGCTGTACAACGGCGACGTGGGTATCGTCCTTCCGTCCCCTGAAGCGGATCAGGAACTCAGGGCCCATTTCCCGGCGCCGGACGGCAGCCTGAGGACCTTTCATCCCCTCAGGTTGCCCGAACACGAGACGGTGTATGCCATGACCGTTCATAAGAGCCAGGGATCGGAGTTTGATCGGGTCCTTCTTGTTTTGCCCGACAGGGACTTCCCGGTGCTGACCAGGGAGCTGATCTATACGGGCATCACGAGGGGGAAGGGAGAGGTGGAGATATGGGGATCCGATGTCGTCTTCAGAGGGGCGATTGCAAGGCGCACGGTACGGGCCTCAGGTCTCCGCGACGCCTTGTGGGAGGGATGAGAAAAGGGCAAAGGCCGGAGTGTTGTGGATGACTCGATTTACCCCCGTGAGACGCAACGAATATTTGAAGTGCCAGAAGGAAGACCACGGTCGTTCGCTCTTCGGCGTCTTTCCCGCGCAATATCCCAAGGAGATCCTGTGGGCCATGAATGCCCTGCCCGTGGAGATATGGGATCCTCCCCTGGAGATACGCCTGTCCAACAGGCACTTGCAACCCTATATATGCTCGGTCGTCAGATCGGGCCTGGAACTCGTCCTTCAGGGTCATTGCGACAGCCTGGATGGTTTTCTTTTTCCAC
>JAZDGZ010000526.1:0-2085 GCA_043806375.1 Pseudomonadota bacterium
GGAGGGTTGATCGGCCTCATCATCGGCGTGTCGGCTTCGCAGCTGATCTCCCACTTCTTTAAATGGCCGACCCTCGTCTCCCCCCAGGCCCTGATTCTTTCTTTTTCCTTTGCCGGGGGTGTGGGCATATTCTTCGGCTTCTACCCGGCGCGCAAAGCCGCCAAGTTAGACCCCATCGAAGCTTTACGCTACGAATAAATCCAGAATCCCATCGACGCCCTTCACTACGAGTCGCTTCTCGGCATGACGAAACCCGTAACGACCAGAGGCGACGGTATACTCCTCACCTCTCAAGGCTCACCAAGCGGTGGGCTCGTTTGAAGGGTGTGGCCGGCTCAATGGCTTGGCTGCGGATCGGTGTGATGAATGACTCGGGTTTCAGATCGCGTTCCCGCAGGGTCGAGGCGAGTTCATTCACGGCATCGCCAAATCCATCCGCTCCGAGCTGAAATACCTGGAAATGGGCAGCGATGCTAAGCTGCGCGCCCAGATCCAAATGCGCCTGGACTGCCTCTGCCGGCCCCATGTGGACGCTGGAGTAACGCTCGTGAATCGGTTCTTTCGCTTGTCGTGGCCGGAAAGGTGCGATTGGAAGGAGCGCTACGCGGATCGACGAGAAGCGGCGTGCTATCTCTTGGAAATGGGGACCATATCCTGTATCCCCGGCATGGTAAACATTTCCCGACGGTCCTGAGACGACAAATCCTCCCCAGAGGGTTTTGTTGCGGTCCCACAAAGTGCGTGAGGAAAAGTGCTGTGCTGGAACCAGGGTGACCGTCACATCCGGCGACAAGCGGACCGACTGCCACCAGTCCAGCTCATCGGTATGGGGAATTCCCGTTCCCTTAATGAGATCAAGGTTGCCGAGCGGGACGATGGAGCGCGGAGCGCCCTTTTCAGCGAGCCGTTTCAACGTGGGCAGATCAAGATGATCGTAGTGATTGTGGGACACCAGGACGACATCAATAGGCGGCAGGTCCTCAAAACGGATACCCGCCCCCGTGTAACGCTTGGGACCGGCCCAGGAAACCGGACTGCATCGCTCTGACCAGATGGGATCGGTCAGGATATTGACACCGTCTATTTGAATGAGAAACGTTGCGTGACCCACAGGGGTAATAGAGAGCGTACCTTTCGGGACGCGGGTGGCGGGAGGTGTTCCAGGTGTGATATCATTTACTTCCGGCCACTCTGGCCATTCGGCGCCAAAAATCCATCGCCAAATCCATCCGGGTCGGCTCCGTTTTTGCTCCTGTCCCGGAGACAGCGAAGGTTGGTGCACACCGGGGTTGAAGTACAGGTGACCATCGAAATGATCCGATACAGGTTGCGCTTTCCCTGCGGAAGAGCCAAGTTCATCCGCTCGTGCGTGGGGGGATAGGAAGCATGTCAGTGCCAGTAAGGAAATGAACAGATTCAGTACCGGTTTCATCATCCCTTTTAGAAGTTGGGGTCCATATCAAACTTTCTGACCCCTTCGGGGAGATGGGCAGGGTCGACTGTTTCCGCGTTTTCCGGGGTCGTCCCTTCGAGGAAGGCTTCGAATCTCGCCCCTTTGGTCCAGAACTTGGCCGGTGCTCCGGTTTTCGGATCCACCTTGATAAAGACGATCCCCTCGGGGATGGGGAAGACTTCGACCGGCATCCTATCAAGGGCCTTTTCCGCAAAATAGAGCCAGATCGGCGCTGCGGCACGGCCTCCGACCTCCTGCTTGCCGAGGGGTCTCTCCTGATCAAATCCCACCCAGACGCCGGCGACCAAAGTGGGCGTAAAGCCCAGAAACCAGGCGTCCCTCATGTCATCGGTCGTCCCGGTCTTTCCTGCGACCGGCCGGCCAAGTCTCTTCACCCGCTGCCCCGTTCCGCTTTCCACAACGTCCTGCATGACATAGCTCGTCATGAAGGCGATCCGCGGGTCGATCACCTGCTCAACCTTTGGTTGCGCCTCCTCAAAGACATGTCCGGTCCGATCGACGATCTTTTTGATGAAAAACGGCTGCACCCTCTTCCCTTCATTGGCCAGGACACCGTAAGCCCGGACCAGCTCCTGGAGGGTGACCCCGGAGGTCCCGAGGGCTATCGAAAG
>JAZDGZ010000527.1:0-2718 GCA_043806375.1 Pseudomonadota bacterium
AGCGAGGAAGAAATGACCTCTTTCTGCGAAAAAAACCTGCCTCGCTACAAGCGACCCCGTCGCATTATCTTTGACCAGGTCCCTCGGAGTTCCACCGGCAAAACAGAAAAACCGAAGTTGAGGGCAAAATATTGCCCGTCCTAATAGGGTGGAAAAAGAAACTCCGAAGAAAATCAAGTTTGGCATGTACATCCCAAGGATAAAAATGTTACATTACTATCCGTTTTTGAAGGGCCAACAAATTCGATCTCATATGGACCCGGACTCAATATTGAATTTGTCAACCATCGTCGATGGGTTGTTAACGGAGGTGATGTGGATCCATTGATCGGCCGCTGGATCACGCCTACGTGCAGGTCTGAATATCATGATCTGTTAAAGTCCCCAGGCGGTGTGATGAAAACCCCTGAAAAATCTGGTCTGATTCGATCGGCTACGGATGGGTCTTTTTGCCCCAATCTCCGCGAGGCGTGTTAAGTCATGAAAGTGCCCTTTTTCGAGAAAACGGTCACCCGATTGGGAACCATTTTCAACCTCATTGCTTGTGCCTCCCTCTTTGCAATGATTCTGCTCACCTGTCTTGATGTGTCGATGCGATATTTCTTCAGTCGGCCCATAATCGGAACCTATGACCTGGTAAGCCTCATGGGGGCCGTCCTAGCCTCATTTGCCCTGCCCTATACGATGTTACAGAAGGGGCATGTGGCCGTAGAAATTCTGCTACAAAGTCTATCAAAAGGGAAACAGCTGGTCATTGAGACCGCTACCCATGCTGTCGGCATCGTTTTATTTCTTGTCCTGGTGTGGCAGTGTATTCTTCTTGCCTTGGACATGAAGGCCGCCGGCGAAGTCACTCCAACCTTACTTCTCCCATTTTATCCCATTGTCTACTGCATGGCCGTCTGCTTTTTTGCGCTCTGTCTTGCCATCCTTTTGAATCTTCTACACATTTGGCTGAAGAGGGCGAGACAATGAGCCCAGTTCATGTTGGCATTTTCGGCGTTGTATTTCTTGTTGCCATCCTCTTTTCCAGGCTTCCGGTCGCTTTCTGCATGGCCCTTGTAGGCCTTTTGGGGTTCGGCTATCTGGTTTCACCCTCTGCAGCGTTAAATATCATTGTCAAAGACTTTTATACCGTATTTAGTTCCTATGACCTGACCGTTGTGCCCTTATTTGTCTTCATGGGCCAGATCCTATTTTACTCCGGGATCAGCCGGAAGCTATACGATGCGGCCTTTGTCTGGTTGGGCCATTACAAGGGTGGTCTTGCAATGGCGACGGTCGGGGCCTGCGCGGGTTTTTCAGCCATCTGCGGCTCCACAAATGCGACGGCCGCCACCATGGCATCGGTTGCCCTGCCGGAGATGAAAAGGTTAAACTACCGTGATGAACTCGCGACCGGGGTGGTCGCGGCCGGGGGAAGCCTGGGTATTCTCATCCCTCCCAGTGTGATTTTTATTGTCTACGGGATCCAGACCGAGCAATCCATCGGAAAGCTCTTTATGGCAGGGATCCTTCCCGGCATCCTTCTCTCCATACTCTTCATCCTCACCATCTATATTTGGGTCTCAATCAGACCGGACATGGCACCCCGTATAGAAAAACAGAATTTCAAGCGAAGGATCAGGGCTCTCACCGGTCTTGTTGAAGTGATCATCCTATTTGTCTTGGTGATGGGCGGCCTCTTTCTCGGGGTCTTCACCCCGACCGAGGCGGGGGCTGTCGGGGCCTTCGGAGGATTGCTCATTCCTCTTGTGAGACGGCAGCTCTCCTGGCAAGGATTTCTCGAGGCCCTCTATTCTTCGACAAGAACGACCTGCATGATCCTTATGATTGTCGCAGGGGCCACGGTTTTCGGCCACTTCCTCGCGGTTTCAACGATTCCCAGCACCCTGTCGAGCTGGGTTGTCGGCCTTCCCCTCCCCCCCTGGGCTATCATGATTGTCGTCATGTTCTTTTTTCTCATCGGGGGGTGTTTCATGGACGCCCTGGGGATGATCCTGCTGACTATCCCGATATTTTATCCGGTCGCCGTTGCGCTCGGCTACGACCCCATTTGGTTCGGCGTGGTCATCGTCCTCGTGACCGAACTGGGTGTGATTACACCGCCTGTGGGCATTAATGTCTATGTGGTGAGCGGGATCGCCAGGGATGTGCCGCTGGAGGTCATCTTCAAGGGGGCCTTCCCCTTTGTCCTGACCCTGGTCGCTTATCTCGTCATCATGATCATTTTTCCACAAATTGCCTTGTTTTTGCCGAGTTTTGTCGCCCATTGATTTATGGCTATCGTCCTGTCGCCGCAGGAACCTGATTGTTCAACCCTCCTGTGGGAGGGGGACTAAATCATGACGGCCTTTCCTCAGTGATTCGATACGGGGTGATCATGCGATAAGGGAGGAGGAGAGAGGGCAAGACGTGATTTGGGCGTTGCAGGTGCTTGAAAGCGGCTGGCCCTCATTGTTGTTTTGGCCTATTCCGCAGGCTGTTGATTATATGATGAGATAACCATTAACAAGTAAGTGAGGATTGTGATCTAGAGTGATCCTAAACGTCTAACCAAAAAGGAGGGTTCAAAATGAGAAAAGGATTTTTCTTTACTGCGGTGAGCCTGGCTTTCTTTGGGGCATTTCTTGTGTGCATGGGGATTTCCGTCACACCCGCCGAGGCAAAGACATTTGACTTCACCTACAGCACCTTTTTCCCACCCACGCACATCCA
>JAZDGZ010000528.1:0-7113 GCA_043806375.1 Pseudomonadota bacterium
TGATCCACGATGCCGGCATCGAGCCTTGTTCGATTAGGGGAAATCCTATGGGCCTCCATAGGGCCATGATGGAGATCCTCGACAATGCCGTGGATGCCATGGAGGGGGTAAAGGACCCTATCCTTGGGTTGGAAGTTTCAAAGAACCGTAGCGGCCTGACGATCACGATGAGAGACAATGGGTGCGGAATCAAGAAGAGTGATCTGGCCAAGATATTTATTCCCCTCTTTACGACCAGGCCGGGAAGAAGGGGCATTGGCCTCCCCATCGCCCTGAAACTGTTGACCCAGATGGGAGGGCGCTTGGAGATTGAAAACCTCTTAGCAGGCGGTACCCAGTCAAGGGTATGGCTTAGAACCGTGACGGGTGGAAAAGATGGCGAACCATAACAAGTATGAGACAGGGGACTCTTCGAACTACGTTTTCGATAAAGAGCAACTCACCAAGATAGAGGAAATCCTGGATCGCGACTTGATGGACCTGGGGGTTCACTCTGTTTCTCTCATCGACATGGCCGGTAACGTCATTGCCAGCATGGATAACGGGGAATGGGAACACGACATTTACTCCCTGGCTGCACTGGCAGCGGGTAATTTCGGGGCGGTAAGCACCATGGCCAAGCTGATAGGAGAAGACGAGTTTTCTCTGCTTTTTCACAAAGGGGAAAAAGAGAGCATCCATTTCAGTAAAGTGACCGATAATTTTTTGCTCATCACCATCTTCGGCAAGGAGTTATCCCTGGGGTTCTTGAGGCTGAAGGTGGCTGAAGCCACCCAAAAGTTCGTGGGAATCTTGGGATCCTAGGACACCTATCATCCTTTTCATTGCTCGTGCGAAAAGCAGGGTCTTCAAAATATGTTGTTTGTGCGGGGTAGCGCCACATGGCCATTATCAATCTGAAAAAGAGAGAGGTTCAGGCGAAAATTGTCTACTACGGTCCGGGCAGAGGAGGAAAGACGACCAACCTGGAGTATCTTTATGAAAAGTTTAAAGAGCGCATGAAAACAGAAATGGTCACCATCAAGACCCACGGGGACCGAACCCTGTTCTTTGATTTTCTCCCGATACAGATAGGGAAGATCAAAGGGTATGATATCAGAGTTCAGCTCTACACCGTCCCAGGACAGGTGAAGTATGATGCTACCAGAAGACTGGTCCTCAGGGGGGTTGACGGCATCGTGTTCGTGGCCGATTCCCTGGCCGTAAGGAGAAAGGAAAACCTCCTGTCGTTGAAGAACCTGGCGGACAATCTTGCGTCCTACAAAAAGAACATCTTCGACATACCTCTGGTGCTGCAATACAACAAGAGAGACCTGATGGAAGAGGGCCTACCTCTCATCCCCGTTGAATCGCTTGAAAAGGACCTCAACTCCAGGCTGAAGGCGCCCTCCTTTGAGGCGAGTGCCCTCAAGGGTTCCAATGTGGTCCAAACCATGAAAAAGATCATCATCATGACAATAGGTTCCCTTCAAAAGGAGCTGACGTAGGAGGTGCGGTTGTGACTCATAGCATGAACGATGAGAGTTTGAAAGCACAGGTGGAGGACCGCCTCGCCGATCTTTTCGAGGGAGACGATGGGTCCCTTGACACGATAGAAGACAGCGGAAGTTTAGCAGACCACCCTCTCAAAGACCTGAAGGCGATCCTCTTATCGATTGAGTGGGAGATCACTGATGAGACCATGGGCAGCCTCATTAGTGAAATCAGGAGCCTGGAAAGGGTCTACGAGAAAGACAGGATTTTCCATACCTTTCTTCAGCTTCTCGGGTCCGTGGCCAAATACATCAAGGTCAATAAGGGCAATGCGCATCCAAACGCCACCAGGGTGATCAACTCTGTCTACAATGCCCTCGAGAAAGTGGCCCTATCCGAAGGCATGGCACGGTCGGAAAAGGAAAAGATCCTCCTGGGAGAAGTGGCCAGATTCAAGAGATTGAAGGAACAGGTCTCGGTTCGAAAGGAGGAGAAAAAGGCGCGGGGGCCTTCAGAGCAGGAAGAGCAGGAAGTGGCCATGGCGCCATCTGAAGAAAGCCCGGGCGTACTTGAATCTGGAAAGGGACGGGAGCCGTCCGATCCGGGCCGCATGTCCCCTCACGAGGCCTTTGCTCGTGCCGTGGAGGAGATCAAGGAAGTCATCAGGGCCGAATTTAAGGCCCTCAAGGCGGAAATAGGGCTGTGGAGAGATTCAGGATGAAGGGGTTCCAGGGCTTTTGGTTGGGAGGATCGGAAACCGTCCAACTGAGTCAGGGGAAGGGCTGATGACGAGGGTGAGGGGTTTGAGGTGGTCTCAAACAAAAGTACTGGAATAATGCAAATAAACGGAGGCGAGGGAAATGGATATTTCATCGGGTGACATTTCAGCCATGGTCTTCAGGCGATTGGTCAGGGGGGGTACCGAAGAAGTATCGTTTGATGCCGATATGTTGATGGTCTTTATGGAGCTTGATGGGAAGAAAAGCGCGGCTGCGATAGCAAAAAAAACGGGCTTGAAAATGGGCTCTCTCAGACGGGCCATAAGCAAATTGATAGCCCTCAAGCTCATCGAGGCGGCCGAAGATGCGATACCCGTGATTGATCGGGATTTTCTGGAGCATCTCAAGATGGAATTGTCTCGTGCCATTGGACCCCTCGCTGAAATACTCATTGAGGATGGAGTGAATGACCTGGGGCATAAGCTGTCTCGTTTTCCAAGTTACAAGGCTGCGGAACTCGTCGAGCTATTGGGACGGCAAATTCAACGGGATGATAAGAGGGATACGTTCAACCAGGATATGTTCAGAAAGATGAAGGATAAGGGATATTAAGAGACAAAGGGAAAAACCGGTCCAACCCGGAGCATTAAAAAACATTTACGGGGGAGTTTGAGATGATCATCATATGTGAAGAGTGTGGGAAAAAATATCAGATAGACCCTTCAAAAATTAAGGAGGGGGGAATGAAGGCCAAATGCCGGTCCTGCGGGAACATGATGACTATTGCGAGACCGGAAACCAGACCGATAGAGAAACAAGCCCCCTTGCGGCCCCCAAAGGAAACTCCCAAAAGGACGGAAGAGGAGGCCCCGGCCCCAAAGAGGGAAGAAGAGGAGATTCCCTCAAAGGAAAAGCCTAAGAAGATCTCTCGTCCCCAGAGGAGGGCTTTGGGGCTGAGGAGCAAGATATTCCTTCTCTTCTTTGTCGTGCCGATCATCCTGATTACCGGCTCCGGGCTGCTCTACCTGCGGCAATTGAATAACCTGTCCAACCTGATCACCAGTGAAAGCTCCCAGGTGGTGAACCAACTGGCAGAACAGATCATTGCAGAAAAGGCCAGATCTGTCGCCATGCAGAGCAAGCTCTTTATTTCGAGCCATTCAGGTTTGCCTAAAGAGGGATTCAATAACGATCCGGGGGCCAAGGGCGTTCTCGTCCAGAAGGTGGGTCTGACAGGATATACGGCATTGTACGAACTGCCCGGCCCCGATGGGGTCTGGCGAACCTGGGGCCACGCCAATCCGAAGATCATCGGGATTGACATGAGCACGCTCAGAAAGCCCATGGGAAAGGCATTTCCAGGGTTCTGGCGGGTATTTAGTGGCGTGAAAAACAACGAGGAATCGAGCGGCTACTACACCTGGCAGGAAGCGGATGGCAGTTTTCGAGAGAAATTCATGGTTTGCACGCCGGTTGAAGGGACCCGTTTTATTATCGCAAGCACCACCTATCTGGATGAGTTTACCAAGCCTATGAAGGTCATGGAGGACCGGGCAAAGGAAATCACCCTCAACACGCGAAATACCATATTCGGCATACTCGGGGGAACCCTCCTATTGATCGGTGTCATCGTCGCACTGTATGCGCACAGGCTAACCAGCAAAATCAGGACGCTTACGGATGTTGCGGAACGTATCAGCGTCGGAGAAATGGGCGCTGAAATCAAGGTGGAATCCAAGGACGAAATTGGAGACCTCGCTGAGGCGATTCGCCGAATGCAAGAGAGCATTCGGCTCTCCATAGAGAGGCTGCGGCGAAGAGGATAGCCTTTGGGTTGCCGTCAAATGGGGTTGACGGAGATTCGATGGCAACCGGTTCCTGATGAGAACTTCTACTAACGCGGCAACGAGATAGAGGCACGAGATGGTCATTATTCCAAGAGAAAAACCTGTCGTTGAAAATCTGAACAGCTACTATGTGAACCTTCAACGGTTGCTGGAGCATTTTCAGGGAGAAGTAGGCTCAGGAGGGATTCACCTAAAATCCCCATCTGCAGAAGGGGTCATATTCTTTGACAAAGATGAAGTCCTGGACGGCATCTACGAGAATAAGCAAGAAAAGCTCTCAGGGGCCAAAGCCGTAGATCGACTCCTCACCTCTTCTGCCGACGATAATTATACTGTAGGCATCTACGAGATCGATCCTGACCAGATTTACTTCTGGACCAGCATTCCGGATGCGAAAAGAACTTATGAGGATCTTAGTACCGAGTTTACCAATCTCGAAGGCCTGATCAGGAAGATGAGTTCGGAGAAGCTCTCGGGGTACATTGAAGTCACCCTTGAGGGCAAAGGCGAGAGTGGGGTCCTTTTTTTCAGAAATGGTCAGGTCATTGGGGGTTCTTACTCTTGGGAGCAGGGCGGACTCAGCCGATCCAAAGAAGGGCAGGATCTCCTGGTTCAGAAGACAAAAGAGTCGGGTGGAACCTTAAACGTCAGCAAGATCTCTTTGAAGGAGAGCGAGGGTCTTGGCAAGCCGAAGCAGAAAGTGCCTTCCGTCATCACGAAGTGTCTGGAAGATCTGCTTGGTCCATTTGAAGATCTCGTCCGCTCCAACAAGTCGATTAAGGCGGATTTCAATACCCTTCTAAAAAGAAAATTTTTAGAGGTGGCGGAAAAATATCCTTTTCTGGATCCTTTTGCCGGCGAGTTTGAGTATTCCAATCGCAAAATCAGATTTTCCGGGGATGTTAGGGATCGCGAACTGGCAGAAGGTCTCCTTACCTCGGTGAAAGAACTGGCCAGGGAGACCGGAATGGAGCCTCAAATTCAGGGGGTGTCGGAGACCTGGTTTCAAAAACACGAGAAAAAGTTGTCAAGTCTCGGGATCAGAGCCTGAGGCTCTTATCGATGATGGTCCCTACAAGTCCGGCAGATTTCCTCGGGTTTTGGATATTTCCAGAATCCACTGTTCATGAAAGGTTGAAGGCGCATGGAATCGGCTCCATCTGAGATCTTCGGTGATAAGTCGGCAGGATGGTACGCCGATTTCATCAATGCCCTTCCGGTGGCTGTTTTTCGTGAAAGTCTTGAAGGGAGAATGGTCTTCTGTAACGACGCGATGGCTGAAATATTCGGATTCAAGTCTTTCAGTTCGTTGATTGGTTATCCGGTCATCAAATCTTACAGAAATGCAGAGGAGAGGGAGTCCCTCTTGGCCGAGCTCCGGAGCAAGGGCCGTGTTGTTGACCGGACGGTCTCATTCAAGAGACGGGACGGCAGACCGACCTGGTGCAGTGTAACAGCCAGGGCAATGCTTGACAGCGGCGGAAATCTGGTGCACATGGACGGCCTTATGAGGGATATTTCAGAGACGGTTAAAGGGATGAAAAGCCGGGCCCACTTCAAGAGAAGGGAAGACGCCCTAAGCGATTTTGTCGTGCTTCTCACAGAGCAAGGGGACTTGGTGGAGATCAACGAAAGAGGAGCGGAATTGCTTGGGTCTAGGCCGGCGGATTTGATCGGGAGATCCATATTCGATTTCATTGCACCCGCCTTCAAGGATCTCGTTTCCACCCACCTCTCGATTGTTTTGGAGTCAGGCCGAGAGGAGGGCCTTCTCACCATACTGAACAGGGAGGGCGAAGAACAGCATCTTGAATTCCGGGCGTTTGCTGAAAAGAGGACGGAGGGTTCCCGTCGTGTCCAACTCATGGCGAGCAATGTGACTGAGAGGATAAAATACCAGAAAGAGCAACTCTCAAAAGAGAAATTCCTTGGTGTTCTGGAAATGGCGGGAGGGGTGGCACACAAGCTTAATCAACCCCTGACCATCATCAAGAATATGGTCACGGAAATGCTCTCCGATTTCCCCTCCGGGGACCCACATCATGAGAAGATGGTGAGGATCGATCATCAAATTGAAAGAATCCATGAAATAGCCAAAAAACTTGGAAACATAAAGAAGTATCAGCCGATGGATTACGTTGCCGGTATAAGGATCGTGGATATAGACAAGACCTCATGATAGAAGGAAATCGAGGGAATTGAATGGTAAAGAGGGTTCTGATCGTTGACGATGATCTGGAGATGTTGGTCTCTCTCAAGGAGGGGCTTTCCAAGTACAATGAGACCTTTTCAGTCCTGACGGCGGGAGAGGGTCTCATGGCCGCTGAGTTGCTGAAGCAAAACGCCATATCTCTCGTTGTGACTGACCTCAAGATGCCCAAAATGGACGGGTTTTCGCTCTTGGCGCACATCATGGAAAGCTACCCGGATATCCCAGTGATTATTATCACCGGCTACAGCACCCCGGGGATGGAACGACTGGCGCGGGATGGGGGGGCTGTCGGATACATAGCAAAACCTTTTATGATCGCCGATCTGGCCAAAAAGATTATGGAGACGCTGAGAAAGGAATCAGATGGCGGTACCCTGCACAACGTCTCATCAGGGATGTTCCTCCAGCTCATGGAGATGGAGGAAAAGACCTGCACCATTCGTCTCGTCGAAAAATCTTCAAAAAAGCAGGGCACCCTCTTTTTCCGAGATGGCGAATTGCTGGATGCAAGGGCCAACGGGTTGAGGGGGGAGAGTGCTGCGTATGAGATATTTTCCTGGGAGGAAGTCAGCCTCAGCATTCAGAATGCTTGCCACCAAAAGGAGAAGCGCATACACAGGGACCTGCAGGCCGTGCTTCTTGAGGCGATGCGCCTGAAGGATGAGCGAGGGCGCTTTGAAAAAGAGGGCCTCCCTGCGAAAGAGGATAAAGAGGAAAGACCATCTGAACCAGAGGGAGAAGAGGAAACAAGCCCTATTGAGCGAGTGAAGCAAGTATTGGCTGCAGACCTTGGCAAAGGATACGGCGTAGAAGATATTTACCAGGACGATTCCTGGGAAGACCTGGTAAAGGAGATAGAAAG